>JBIIXM010000099.1:0-6109 GCA_044338435.1 Flavobacterium sp.
GACAATCGAACATCGAATCCTTTTTTATAAAGTGCTTCTATCAAATGAACAGCATACATAGGTTGTTTTCCTACCGCTAAAGTACCGACAAAAGCAAAAGTAATTTTCCCGCTTAATGCTCTGGGTTGCAAAGGGGTTTTGTCTTTTTCAAAATAACTGGCGGTGAAAAAGGGCTTGATATTTTTGGTACTGTTTTCCCATTCACCATACACCAATACCTGCATTTTTTTAGTGAGGAACATATTTCGCAATAGCCATTTTTGCAGGCGATAACTCAGCGGTTGCTTGGCGTTCAAATCCCAATTCCCAGCATATTTGGCAGTTTTGGTTTTGTGTGGAAAAAAAATCTGCAAGACACAGCCCATCAAACCAATATTTCCGGGACATCGCAAATGGATGTGATCAGCCCACAACATCGACTTAAAAATCAAATAGCAATTTAAAAAAGAATACAGAAAAGCTTGGAATGCGTTCTTTATCGTTTTGACATTGAAACCTTTTACCTCGTACAATTGGACTAAAGGAAAAGAAATCTCAGAAATCAACAAGCCATTGTCCTGTTTCCAAATCGGACAAGTAACAGCTATTTCATCAGCATATTTGGCCCAAATGGCTAATTCTTTGGCATACGGACTGTAAGCAAAATAATCATTTCCCTTTTTAATGAATGGCGAAGATGAAATGACCAACAGTTTCATTAAATATATCCTTTAGAACTTTTATCCGAAACTACTACAGCCGGTACACCAACTACTACGTTATTTTCAGGAACATCACTGCTTACCAAGGAGCAAGCGCCGATTAACGAATTATCACTGACTTTGATTTTACCTGCAATGACAGCATTCGCGCCAATGTAAACATTATGACCAATAACAGGCACACCTCTTTTTTCACCCAAACCGGAAACACCTATGGTAACACCTTGAGAAATATTGCAGTTATTGCCGATTACAGTATTAGAATTTAAGATAATACCTCCGAAATGGGCAATGTAAAACGAATGGCCGATTTGTGCCGAAGCCGGTATGGATATACCAGTCATAATTTCAATTCCTTTTTGCCAAAAATACATCGGCAGCATTACTAAAATACGGAAAGGTTGCCATGTAACTTTGGTATGAAAAAAATGCGCTATTCGGTATTGAAACTGTGCCCAAAATCCTTGTGTAAGGAAGATGATAACAAAACCATTCGCTCCGTACTTTTTGTACTTGCGGTAATCGGAACGGATTAGGCTAAATAGCGTCATATTATTGTGTTTTGGGTTGATCAAAAAGCAGACTGAACCAACCGATGAGTCGGCCTAAAGATTCGGTTAAAGCTTCTTGTTTTTTACCGGTTGTAAATATATTGCTAAATCTGATGAATGTCAACAAAAGGACAATAGCATTCCATTTAAATCTCGCTTTTAATGAAGGATTTGGGTATTTTACCCGCCATACATACCACCCGTTTCGCACGACCATTTTTCCGTATTGGTATTGATTAGGCCTGCCGGAATGATCATGAAAGTGACCCAATTGGGCTTTTGTATTCACATACAATTTTCCGGTTTTGGATAGTCTCAAAGTAAAATCGGCATCTTCATACAAACCGTAACCTTCAAAATAAGTTGAAAATTGAAAAGTGGTAAAAACCGATTTTTTAAAAGAAGAAACACCGCCCATTAATTGTTCTACTTCATAAATCTTACCCGATGACGGCAAAAAACCAATACTTCTGCCGTTTGAAAATTCGGGTAAAAAACCGGGCGGTCTGTTAGCATCCAACCCTAATTTCTTTCGCAATACAAAACGACTTCCGTCCTTGCGTTTCCAGCCGTCGTAATAAAATTCGGTTGAATCAGGCTGGTAATTCTCGCCTGCAAAAGTCCATTGCACTTCATTATTGATATAGCCACCAACGCCTAATGCCTCAGGATACAAGCGATAGGTTTTAATGATTTCTTCAAAATAATTTTCCTCCAGCACAGTATCGTCATCTAAAAAACAAACCATCTCACTGTTTTCCGAAACACGTTGGATCCCGAAGTTGCGTTGCTTGGTTAAACCTCTGTCTTTGTCTTCAACCAAAAAATACTGTAAATTAGGAAACACATTTTCGGACAGCACAATTTTGGTTTTCTCATCTCTTGAACCGTCTACAATTAAAATAGCATCGGGATAAACGGTTTGACGGCTTACCGACTGCAGCAATTGCAGCAAAGGTTGCGGACGCATATAGGTACAAATGATGAGGGTAAATTTCATACTATTGGGTGCGTTTTCCTAAAGCCATTAATTTCTTGGCATAAAAAATCGATTTATTAAACTGCAATTGGCGGTATGGTAAATTTAAAATTTTAAATGGAATTCGCCATTTTGGTCCTTTGAACAGGTATAAAAAAAAGTACTTGTGACGGTATTCGGTTACCAAAGATTCACCAAAATGCTTGTGAAAATAATACATCATAGTCGGACTCGGTATAGGACGAATGCGATTAACCGGTGTATCCAATTCCCAAGGTTGGGTTTTTCGTTTTTTGCCTAAAATCTTGGCCTGACTGCCCCAAAAACGATAGCCACCTTGTGGTGGTTTTAAATGCAAATTGGTTGAAAAAGGATTTTGTAAAACGACAACTCCAATTTTAGTCAAGGAAAAACCAAAATCGTTGTCTTCGCCGTAACCACCGTCAAAGTTGACATCATTCCCAACAATTTGGTTGACATATTGGCGTTTGACACAGTTATTGGCATTGTTCATGTGAGGCGCAGCACCACAGCGGTATCGGTCATAACCAAATTGGTCTAACTTATGGTATAAATCATCCAAGGTTTGCTTTTGATGATCGGCTCTAATGTCTAATCCATTGCAGGCATCGGCTTGGTAGGTTTGCAAAAAGCGCAAATGATTTTCGATATAATCAGGCGGAATGCGAATGTCATCATCTCCAAAAACAATGTATTCTTCTGTACAACAATCAATCGCTTCGTTTCGAGCGCGGCAACTTCCTTTGCTGGTTTGCCATTTTACTACCAATTCGAAATCGTATTGTTCCGGATTGTACAAACTTTCATCACGACTATTCTCAGGTGTTGCATCTACTACTACCACTTGGGTTGGCTTATAAGTTTGTTGCTGTAAATCTGCCAACAATTGCACGGTAAAATCTTGTCGCATCATCGTGGGAATGATATAACTGACCGTCGGATTGCCTTCCAGTGGTTTTAACATTCGGGCTTTAACTAGCCTTGTAGATTGTTTCTTTTTAAAATTCTTTTTGGCATACCACAGTGCAAGCCATTCTTTCAAATTCCATAAGCCTTTGCGATACACCATAAACAGCGCGTGGTCTATCTTGAAATTTCTAATAAAAAAAGTATACCGGTCTTTAACCGTGATAATGGGATTTGCTGATTGGGCTTCATAAAGCCCTTTCACATATAAGGCAACACCGCCATAGTTTCTTACCGTATTGAAGCCGAAATCTAAAGCTTGCATAATGGGATTTTGATAGGCTTCATCAAAGCCACCCAGCGTTTCCCAAACCGATTTCCGGACAGCAAAGGCTTCGGGATTAAGTCGCCAATTGACACACAAATCCAGATTTTCCAAGTCTCTTACAAACCAAAAAAAAGTGGCGGTTTGGTAGACTAATTCGGGGAAAATATTTTTAAACCCTTGGTCTAACGAGCTATGCCAAACATCGCCAAAACCCGCTGCTAAAACTTCCAAACGGGAAAAATCGGGTTTGCCAGTATAGAGAATAACTTCTCCGGATTTTGTGATGTATTCGTGCAACTGTATTCCCATCAGGTTTTTGAATTAAGTGTAGCAAAAATAGTGATTTCGATTGGCGAATTGATACCCATTATCGCTAAAATATAGCTCAGAGAAGATTATCGTTTTAAAAGTTTTTGATAAAAAGCAACACTTTGTTGGGCCACTACTTCTATACTGAACTTTTGCGATACTTTTTGGCGGGCTTTCAGACCAAATTCATTACGAAGGCTTGCGTCATTTAATAATGTAACAATTTTGTCAGCGTAAAGTTGGTGTGCCGTTGGCTGAACTAAAAATCCATTCTCAGCATCATCAATCACTTCTTCTGCCCAACCAATCGCTGATGCCACTATGGCTTTTTGCATGGCCATGGCTTCTATCCAAGAAACCGGCAAAGCTTCGGCAAAGGTTGGAAAAACACAAACTGTAGCTTCGTGGATGTGTTGCGCCATTTCGGCATAAGGCACGCTACCGAGATAGGTTACGTTGGCCTTGGCTTCGGCAGTAAACAAAGGTTGCATCATGACCCAAGTAGAGGTATTTCCGCTAATAACATCGGATGCATCTCTGCCAATTAGCACCAGTTTGGCTTTGGGATGTTGCGCAACCACTTTGTTAAAAATCAAAGGCAGTTCCAACAATCCTTTTTTGCGAATTAAAGTACCGAAATACAAAATCGTATTTAGTTGCGACACCACATCTTTGTTGGGCACAAACTTATCCAAGTCTATGCTGTTTGGTATGATGTCAAAAGAACGTTTTAACCCAAACAGTTGTTGGGTTACCTTAGCGGTATAGCGACTGACCGAAAGTAAACCATCGGCATTTGTCAAGGCCAATTGCTCCTGAATTCGATTTAAAAATTTCACCGGTCGTTGGTCCAAATGACAGAAATACGTATCGGAACCATTCAAGCGAATCACTACCGGACAATTGGGTTTGATGCGGGCTGTAATTCCGGTCCAATCGGGTGCTTCAACCAGGTCTAACTTTCCGCTTTTCACCAAAGAATTGAGCAATCTTTGAATCTTTTTTTGCGTTAACCATCGGGAAAACCCCTTTAGTTTGATATTCTTAACCTTGTAGAAGGTTATGTTGTCTTTGATGACGATTTCATCTGCTTTTTGTCCGTAAATAATCACCGATACGTCATGTCCCAATTCGACCAAGCCTTTGGCCAAGTTGTATATACTCGTCCCAATGCCTCCGGATACGCCCATTTCGGGATGAGGAAATTCGGGTGTTAAAAAACCTATCTTCATAATTGTTGGGAGATGAGTTGTGAAATGGCGTTCCAAATTCGTTCCGATGCTTGCTGCGGAGGATGTTGGTTGATTTTCTCGAACCATTGACCGGCATTCTTAATCAAGCTATCGTTGTTTTGAGTCAGTAACGACAATATCACGGTTTCCATTTCTTGAGGACTGTTAATCCAAGCCACACATTGGCGCGATGTCATGGATCTGAAATGGATCAAGTTGTAAGTATCTTTTACCAATCGACAAGGAATTCCATCTTTAACATCGTAATTAATGAAGGCACAAGGCTTCTTGAAAATGACATAATCAAAAACCATAGACGACCCAAGGTTGATAACAAAATCGGTATTGTTAATGGTATTCACTTGAAGCGCTAAATCGGCTTTTGTGGGTAAAATAGTGTTCCAGCTTTCGGCCTTTTTAATCCATTTTGGTGCGATAGGCGTAATACAATCGGCATACTCGGTTAAAATTGAGTCATATCGTTTAGAAAAATCAACGGGACATCTCCTGAAAACAATCCCCAGATTATGCCCTTTTTGATTCAAACTTCGTACTGCTTTGGCCGCATCTTCCAAGTATTGGGGATCATTAGGCGAAGTAGTCACATCATCACCGGAAAAACAAAAATAGCGTTTGGCTTCGTCCAGTTGATGGCTTTGGAAAAAATCCGCTTTGGATTGAAGTTTGGTGGTATCGAAGTGTGTTTCAAATTGTGGCGTTCCAGCAACTATGATTTGCTCTTCCTGAACATGCGGATAATAATAGCGCAATTCGGCTTTCATGTGTTGGCTCCAAACAAAATAAAAATCGGTTTCGATGATTTTGGTGCCTTTGGGCAAATTGTCCCAAGAAAAAATAAAACAAGCTGTCGGTATTCCCAAATCTTCGGCCGCTAACAAAGGCGCAACGCCCAGCATAACGCGTTGGTTTGTACAAAAAACAAAAGCCGGTTTTTCTTTTTTAAGCGTTTCAAGGCTATCGTGATACAATTTGGTTTTGCGTTCCAATTGTCCAATTTTAGTTCGAATGCTTTGCGCGCCTCGATTGGTGGTATGCCAAAGAGCGATACTTTGGGTGTAAGC
>JBIIXM010000002.1:0-24242 GCA_044338435.1 Flavobacterium sp.
ATTTGGCTGCCACCTTGGCAACCATAGAAAGGGTCACACAAAAAGGATTTCGCTACAAAGACATTGCCATCTTAACCCGAAAAAAAGCCCATGGTATCGAAATTGCCAATTACCTGACCGAAAACGGGATCCCGATTTTGTCTTCGGAAAGTTTGTTGTTGGGCGCTTCATCCGAAGTACAAGGTGTAATTCACATTTTGCGCTACTTGAAAAACAACAGCGATTTGATGGCTAAAGCCAACTTTTTGTACTATTTGGCTTCGCTACAAGAGCAATTACCAATTCACGATTTCATTGCGAAAGGTATGGAACAACGAGGCGAATCGGCTTTCCAACAATGGCTGCAAAGTTTCCATCTCGATTTTTCGTTTGAAAACATCCGCAAAAAGTCGCTTTACGAAGCCACCGAAATTATTATTGCCAAAGTCATTCCGACTAACAAACGCAATGCTTACATCCAGTTTTTCCTCGATTTGATATTGGAACACGACTTGAAAAAGCAAGCCGGTATTTCGGATTTTCTCGCTTATTGGGATACGAATTCGGAGAAACTCAGCATTCCGTCACCCGAAGGCAATGATGCGGTTCGGATTATGACCATTCACAAATCGAAAGGACTCGAATTTCCGGTGGTGATTTTTCCGTTTGCTGAAGAAGATTACAGCAAAGGGCCGAGGGAAAAAATGTGGCTCAATGCCGATGCCGAAACCATTGGTTTGCCGAAAGTTTTAGTAGACAAAAGCAGTAAAGTAAGCAGTTACGGCGAAGAAGCGAATACTCTTTACCAACAAAAAAAGCAAGAAGAACTATTGGACAATATCAACGTGTTGTATGTAGCATTAACGCGTGCTGAGGAGCAGTTGTACATTATTTCGGGCATGCAAACGCGAAACAAAACTTCGGGAGAATATCCGAACAATATGGCGACATTCTTTATCAAATTCATAGGTGAATCATTCGATGAAAACCAACTCGACTACGCTTTTGGTCAAGCCGACAAACTGTCTGAAACCGAAACATCGACCTCTGCTACACAAGTGATTCCACAATTAACGGCTACGTTGCATCCGAAAAACATCAAAATTGCCCAAAAAGAAAGTTTGATGTGGAATACCCAACAGCAAAAAGCAATTGAATTCGGGACTATTTTACACGAAATCCTGTCTTTTGTCAACACTTCGGACGACATCGAACTGGCGCTGACGAAAGCCATTGAAAACGGATTAATCATTGGTTCGCAAAAGGAAACCATCGCGCAAACTTTGGAAGAAGTAGTAGCGCATCAAGACCTATTGCCTTATTTTGCGTCTGGCAATACAATTTTGAACGAACAAACTATCATTCAAAAAGAAGGCCATTTAGTCAAACCCGATCGAATGGTTGTCAATCCGAACAAAGAAATTTATTTATTGGATTACAAAACCGGTGCGCACCAAAGCAAATACACCACGCAACTGGAGAATTACCAAAACGCCATAGAAAAAATGGGGTTTAAAGTAACTAAAAAAGCCTTGGTTTACATTGGAGAACGTTTGGAAGTAGTAAATTTGTAACATCAACATCAAACAACATTAAATTTAAATTCCAATCATGTACGGAAAAATTCAGCAATACCTACAAAACGAATTAGATACCATAGAACAAAACGGTATTTTTAAAAGAGAAAGAATCATTACTTCACCGCAAGGAGCCGAAATTAAGGTTAACGGAGAAACGGTTTTAAACTTTTGTGCCAACAATTATTTAGGATTATCATCCCATCCTGAAGTGATTCAAGCGGCCAAAGACGCGTTGGATTCTCACGGTTTCGGAATGTCATCAGTGCGTTTCATTTGCGGTACGCAAGACATTCACAAAACCTTAGAAAAAAAGATAGCCGAATTTTACGGCACCGATGACACCATTTTATACGCTGCGGCTTTTGATGCTAATGGAGGTGTTTTCGAACCTTTATTAGGTGAAGAAGATTGTATCATCTCCGACAGTTTGAACCATGCTTCTATTATTGACGGTGTTCGTTTGTGTAAAGCCGCACGCTACCGCTACGAAAATTCCAACATGGAAGATTTGGAAAACCAATTAAAAAAAGCGGTTGAAGCCGGACATCGTTTCAAACTGATTGTTACCGACGGCGTGTTCTCTATGGACGGATTGGTAGCGCCTTTGGATAAAATTTGCGATTTAGCCGATAAATATGACGCCTTAGTGATGGTGGACGAATGTCATGCTGCCGGTTTTATCGGTGCTACCGGTAAAGGAACCATGGAAGCCAAGGGTGTTATGGGCCGAGTAGACATCATTACCGGGACGCTCGGAAAAGCGCTAGGCGGTGCGATGGGCGGCTATACAACAGCAAAAAAAGAAATCATCGAAATTTTACGCCAGCGTTCACGTCCGTATTTATTCTCCAATTCATTGGCTCCGGCTATTGTTGGGGCTTCTATCAAAGTATTTGAATTGTTAGAAAAAGACACCACGTTGAGGGATAAATTAGAGTGGAACACTAATTATTTCAAAGAAGGCATGAAAAAAGCCGGATTAGATATCATCGATGGAGATTCTGCCATAGTTCCCGTTATGCTTTATGACGCTAAACTCTCACAAATTATGGCGGATGAACTTTTGAAAAAAGGCATTTATGTCATCGGTTTCTTTTATCCTGTAGTACCAAAAGACAAAGCCAGGATAAGAGTTCAATTATCCGCAGCCCACAACAAAGAGCATTTAGACAAAGCTATAGCGGCTTTTACCGAAGTTGGCAAATCACTCAATATCATTAAATAGTGACATTTTAACCATAAGATTTTGATATTAGGGTAATAGGTATTACTTTTGCCATATTATAATTTTTATAATTTAATCAAATTAAGTATGAAACATCTTAACAAATTATTCGTTGCTATGCTTTTGTTAGCTGGTTTTAGCTCACAAGCTCAAGACAGCAACAACCCATGGGCAATTACCTTTGGTGTTAACGCTGTAGACACTAGAGTTAGTGCTGCTTCAAAATTGGAAGATCAATTTTCACAGTTTTTCAATGCTCGTGACAATTGGAATATCTTACCTGCCGTATCTTTTGTAAACGTATCAAAACATGTTGGCGGTAACTTCTCATTCGGTATTACCGGATCTATCAACAAACTTACAAGATACGTATTACCAAGAGTAGGTGAAGGTCCTTACACTGTAGTTAACCCCGGAGACATCAACTATTATGCAGTTGACGGAGTTATCAACTACAGCATGATGAATTTACTTAAATCAAAAACTATTGATCCTTCATTACATGTTGGTGGAGGTTACACTTGGTTAGGTGATGTAACTAGTGCAGGTACTGTTAACGCAGGTGCAGGTTTAACTTACTGGTTCAATGAAACTGTAGGTTTATCATACCGTGCTACTTACAAACATTCTTTCGAAGATGTTCGTGAAGATATGCCATCTCATATGCAACACTTTGCAGGTCTTACTTTCAAATTTGGTGGATCTGACAAAGACGGTGACGGAATTTATGACAAAGATGACGCTTGTCCTGAAGAAGCTGGTTTACCACAATTCAAAGGATGTCCTGATACTGATGGTGACGGAATCGAAAACAGCAAAGACTCTTGTCCAGATGTAGCTGGTCCTGCCGAATTTAACGGTTGTCCTGATACTGACGGTGACGGAATTGCTGATAACGTAGACGCTTGTCCTGAAGTAGCTGGTTTGAAAGCTTTCGGTGGATGTCCAGATACCGACGGTGATGGTGTTCAAGATAAAGAAGACAAATGTAAAGACGTTAAAGGTCCTAAAGAAAATGGTGGTTGTCCATGGCCGGATAGAGATGGTGACAAAGTATTAGACAAAGATGACAAATGTCCTGATGTTGCTGGTACTGTTGCTAACAATGGTTGTCCAGAGGTAACTGAAGAAGCTATCAAAAGATTAAATGACTACGCAAAAACTATCTTGTTTGACAGTGGTAAAGCTTCTTTCCAACAACAAACTTTCCCGGTATTACAAGCTATCACAGCTATCTTAAAAGAGTATCCAACAGCTAACTTCTCTATCGAAGGTCACACTGACAGCGATGGTAAAGATGCTACTAACCAAAAATTATCTGAAGACAGAGCTGCTGCTGTTAAAAACTACTTAGTAGAAAACGGAATTGCTGCTTCTAGATTAACTTCAGCTGGTTTCGGTGAGTCAAAACCAATCGATACTAACAAAACTAAAGCTGGTAAAGCTAACAACAGAAGAGTTGAAGTGAAATTAGTAAAATAATTTCTCCTTAAAATATCTCAGAAAAACGCTCCGAAATTCGGGGCGTTTTTTTATTTTTATACTATGTCAAAACCAACTTTTCTTCATAAACTGGCTCACGAAATTTTAAAATCCCATTCCAATACACTATTGGACTTAGTGGTGATTTTACCCAACAAAAGAGCCAAAGTCTTTTTATTAGACGAATTAAAAAAATCTGTTTGCGATAACATCTTCGCGCCAAACATCATCAGCATAGAAGACTTTATCCAAGACATAGCCGGAATACGTTCAATTGACAGTGTTGAACTGCTTTTCGAGTTTTACAACGTTTACCTTTCGGTGACAGAAAAAGACCAACAAGAATCTTTCGAATCCTTTGCCAACTGGGCCAAAACCTTATTACAAGACTTTAACGAGATCGATCGGTACCTGCTGGAACCCAACAAGATTTTAAAATACCTTGAAAACATCAAGGAAATAGAACATTGGGCTGTTTCTGTTGAAAAACGAACCGAACTCATCGATAATTACCTCTTATTCTGGAAAAAACTGCCGGAATACTATCATGCCTTATATACTTATTTAATTGATAAAGGTTTAGGTTACCAAGGCTTAATTTACCGTGAAGCGGTTCAAAATTTAAACCACTTTTCCGAAAACAATAACCAGCAATTTCTATTTGCCGGTTTCAATGCGCTTAACCAAGCCGAAGAGAAAATCATCCAACACCTTTTAGCTTTAGATGTAGCTAAAATATTTTGGGACATAGACGAAACCTTGCTTCACGATACTTTTCACGATGCAGGTTTGTTTCAGAGAAAATTCAAATCAGAGTGGATTCACTATAAAACCCATCCGTACGAATGGATTGTCAACGATTTTACCGAAGCCAAAAACATTCATGTTATTGCGACCTCAAAATCAATTGGTCAAGCTAAAATTACGGGGAGTATTATCGAAAAATATGCTGCCGAAAACAACGCCAATCTTCAAAATGTAGCAGTCGTTCTTGGCGAAGAAAATCTGCTCTTGCCCGTATTACACGCTTTACCCGAATCGGTGAACGCGCTCAACATCACCATGGGATTTTCAAGCAAGAACAATCCGGCGCAACTATTGATTGCTAAATTATTCAAGCTGCACACCAACGCGCTTTCCAGAAACGGGGAAAGTTATGTGATGTACTACAAAGATGTTTTAGATATTTTGACGCATCCACTCATTGAGCCCTATGCGAACGCCAATGTGCTGGTGAACAAAATCAATAAAAACAATTACACTTTCATCACCCATAAAAAAATCACAGAATTACAAGCCGAAAGCAATGTGCTTTTTGAGATGTTGTTCCGAAAATGGAATACAACTTCCGTAACAGTGTTGGAGAATTTATCTCAAATTCTACTGCAAATCAAAGCACATTTAAGCCACGACAACGAAGAGGAAAAAATTACCAATGCCTTTGTGTACTCGGTTTATAAAGTCATCAATAAGATGATTACCTATTTCGAAAACCACACAAACATCGACGACATTAAAACACTACAAGCCATTTACAAACAAGTCATCGACGTGGCCGAAGTTTCCTTTGAAGGCGAGCCGCTGAGTGGTTTGCAAATTATGGGTGTATTGGAAAGCCGCGTGCTCGATTTTGAAACCGTGATCATCACTTCCGTCAACGAAGGGAAATTTCCCGCCGGTAAAAGCACCAATTCGTTCATTCCTTATGATGTTAAAAAAGAATACGGTTTACCGACTTACAAAGAAAAAGACGCCATTTATACTTACCATTTCTATCATTTATTGCAACGCGCCAAGAACATCTACTTGTTATACAACGCGGATAGCGAAGGATTTGACGCCGGTGAAAAAAGCCGATTCATTACGCAATTGGAAGTCGAAAAACAACCGAATCACAACCTGACTTTTCAGTATTTCAATCCCGATGTACCGAACATAGCTTACCAACCGATGCTGGTACCGAAAACAGATAGCGTCATAGATCGTTTAAAAGAAATTGCGAGCAATGGGTTTTCGCCTTCTTCTTTAACGACTTATATTCGCAATCCGATACAGTTTTATCTGCAAAGGGTTTTGCGCATTTCCGAAACCGATGAAGTAGAGGAAAACGTAGCTGTCAATACGTTGGGAACTATCATTCACGGCACTTTAGAAGAATTGTACAAACCATTTATCGGGCGATTGTTAACCAAGGCTGATATTGAAAGTTGTTTTCAAAAAATAGATACCGAAGTGTTGCACCAATTTAAAGAAGTATACAAAGAAGGTGAAATCAAAAAAGGCCGAAACCTCTTGGCGTTTGAAGTGGCCAAACGCAATGTGTACAATTTTCTGAAATTGGAGAAAGCGGCTTTAGAAAATGGCGATCAAGTACAAATTATCGCCCTAGAACAAACCTATGAGCGCCTTTTAGAAGACAATCGTTTAGCGATTCCCGTATTGATCAAAGGAAATGTAGACCGCATAGAACTTCGCAACGGTAAAATCAGGATTATCGATTACAAAACCGGAAAAGTCGAACAAAAAAATGTCACGTTAAAAGATTGGAAAGGCCTAACCGAAGACATCAAAAACGATAAAATCATCCAAATTTTGGCTTATGCCTTTATGTTTGAAAAAGAAACCAAAGGCCTTGAAATGGAAGCCGGAATCATTTCTTTCAAAAACCTAAACGCGGGCTTTTTGCCGTTTACTTTCAAACCGGAAAAAGAAGCCCAATCGGTTATCAATGCCGAAATAATGGAAGCTTATCTGAAAGAAATTGTGGTTTTATTACAAGTCATATTCAATCAAGAAATTGCGTTTGAGGAAAAAGTGAATTAACTTTTGATACATCATTACAACTTCTTTAAAAAGTCCAATAATACCTTCATCAATTCCTTTTCGTTTTCAATGTGGCTCATGTGACCGTCGGGAAAAGTGGTGAGTTCAACTTTAGTACCTTCTATTTGTCCCAAATTGTCTTCGTAAATGAGCACACCGTCTTTTTGGCCTAAAACCAATTGCATCGGATAAGGTGCAAAATGCAAAATCACTTCGCGGTCTTTGCGGATTTTCATACCTTCTAAAGCCGCAACTATGCCTTGCAATGGTGTTTTCAAGGCTTGTTCTTTTACCTTTTCGATGGTGTCTGCTAAACGTTCGCGGCTTTCTGCTGCAAACAAATTGGCTATAGACATGCGGACAAAAGCCGTATAATTTTGCTTTACCGCTACAATCGCCCGATCTCGGTTTGCTTTTCGCTCATCGCTGTCGGCTCTGGAAGTAGAATTCAACAAAAACAAACCTTTCATATAATCGGGATAAAGCTCGGCAAAAGCCAAAGCCACATAACCGCCCATAGAATGCCCAACCAAAACCACTTTGCGAATTTTTAAAAACAGCAGCAAAGCAAATAACATGTCGGCTTGGTCTTCCATGGCGTGGACATAACCCAAACATTCGGTTTCGCCGTGACCCAATAAATCAACGGTAATCACGCGGTGTTTTTTAGAAAGTTCGGGCACAAAGTTGTCCCACATGGTTTGGTTTTCCAAAAAACCGTGCAATAACACTACTGCCGTGCCTTTGCCTTGGTCGGTGAAAGAAATTTTGGTGTTTTTGTAGATAATGGTTTTCATCGTTACAAAAATAGTTTTTTAACCCTATAAGACATAGAAGTTTCCTGAGAGAAAACTTAAATAATCTTATATGACATATATGGTAAACAAAAACGACCCGCAACTGCGAGCCGTCTTTCACTTTTCTCTTATCCCTTTTCTCTACCTAAGAATTCATCAAACTTTCGATTTCTTCCACGGTAATCGGGATATTTCTCATCAAATTGAACGGTTCACCTTTTTCCTGAATCACTACATCATCTTCCAAACGGATACCGAAACCTTCTGCCGGTATGTAAATACCAGGTTCTACCGTGAACACCATATTGGCTTGCATTGGTTCGTATAACAAACCATAATCGTGGGTGTCTAAGCCCATGTGGTGTGACGTTCCGTGCATGAAATATTTTTTATACGCAGGCCAGTCGGGATTTTCATTTTGAACGTCGGCTTTGTCGATTAAACCTAAACCTAACAATTCGGAAGTCATGATTTTACCCACCTCAACGTGGTATTGTTTCCAATAATTACCGGGAACCAACATTTTAGTAGCTTCGTCTTTCACGCGCAATACGGCATTGTAAACCGCTTTTTGTCGGTCGGTAAATCTCCCCGAAACCGGAATCGTTCTAGTCATATCGCTGGAGTAGTTCGCATATTCGGCGCCAACGTCTAACAGCAATAAATCACCGGCCTTGCATTGTTGGTTGTTTTCGATATAATGCAACACATTGGCATTATTTCCGGAAGCAATAATGGGCGTATAAGCAAATCCTTTGGAACGATTTCTCAAGAATTCATGAGCAAATTCGGCTTCCACTTCGTATTCCATTACATTAGGTTTCACAAAATTCAAAACCCTGCGGAATCCTTTTTCGGTGATGTCACAAGCTTTCTGAATCAAATCCAATTCTTCGCTTTCTTTTACGGAACGCAAACGTTGCAAAATCGGATTCGATTTCCCTACTTTATGCGCCGGATAGTTTTCTTTCCACCATTTTACAAAACGCGCTTCACGGGTTTCGGTTTCAATAACAGCACGGTAATGCTCATTGGTATTGATGTACATCGTTTCGGCATAGGCCATCACTTCTTTCAACGTTTTGTGAAAATCCTGTAACCAAATGACCGTTTTAATGCCTGAAACTTCCAACGCTCTTTCTTTGGTTAGCTTCTCGCCTTCCCAAACCGCGATATGTTCGTTAGTTTCTTTTAAGAATAAAATTTGTTTCAAATGCTCAAACGGCGCATCCGGAAAAAGCAATAAAATGCTCTCTTCTTGGTCGACACCCGATAAGTAAAAAATGTCGCGGTGCTGTGCAAAAGGCAAAGTGCTGTCGGCCGAAACCGGATAAATATCGTTGGAATTGAAAACCGCAACACTGTTGGGTTTCATTTGTGCGGTGAATTTGGCTCTGTTTTTTACAAACAAATCGCGGTCTATTGGATGGTATTTCATTTTTAGACAATATTAGATTATTAGATATTTTAGACTTCTAGAAAGAAGTTTATCAAAATTACGGATTAGTCCAAAGCAATTAGTAGCCAAATGGCGTTATTTTTATTAGCCGATGTTTTTTCGGATGCGGCTCATGTGGCGATTGGAGATGCCGAGAAAAGAAGCCAAGTAATGCAGCGGAACTTCTTGCAATAATTTGGGTTCGGTGGCGAGAAGTTTTTTATAGCGTTCTTCCGGCGATAACGTGAGTAAATCAATCCGATAGTCATCAATCAGCATGATTTGTCTTTCGATTAAACGATAATAAAATTGATGAAATACTTGATTATTATCCAATAAATCCCTGAAGTTTTCCAAATCAATTACCCAAAGTTGGCAATCCACCAAAGCTTTGATACTTTTTCGCGACGGAATTTTATTCAGAAAACTATTGAGCGACGAAGTAACCGAATTTCGCAAGGCTAAATAAGTAGTTTTTTCTTCGGCCTCGACTAAAATGGCATGTTGCAAAATGCCGCTTTCTACAAAACAGAAATAAGGACAAATCTGGTTTTCATCGACTAAAAGTTGGTTCTTCTTTAAAGTCAAAACCTTGAAACGATGGGCGATTTCGGAAAATTGTTTATCAGAATGTTTATCAGAATCATTAATAAAATGATGCAGATAGTTTAAAAAGGCCGAGTTGTCGTTTTGAGTTTTCATAGATGTAGTGAACTACAAAAATATTCTTTTTGTATCACATTTTTTTATTCCCTGATTAATGAATAATTTTAAACAAAATTCAACTCATGAAAAAGGTTTCATTAATTCTGGCATTATTATTTTGTTTTAGTGTTTCGGCTCAAGAAAAAAAAGCGTACCAACTTTTTGATAAAAATGGCAAAAAAGTAAACTACGGAAAATTACTAAAGGCAGCCGAAAAAGCGCAAGTGGTTTTGTTTGGCGAATACCATAATAATTCGGTGGTACATTGGCTGCAATTAGAATTGACCAAAGATTTGGCTGAGAAAAAGCCCTTGGTTTTAGGTGCTGAAATGATAGAAGCAGATAATCAAAAACAACTCGATCAATACCTAAACGGAGACATTAATCAGAAAAAATTAGATTCTACTGCACGCCTTTGGCCCAACTATAAAACCGATTATAAACCTTTAGTCGATTTGGCCAAAGAAAAGAAACTCGCTTTTATCGCTACTAATATCCCGAGAAGATTTGCCTCAATGGTGTCCAAAAAAGGATTTGAAGCCCTCGAAACCTTAACCGATGAAGAAAAATCCTGGATGGCGCCGTTGCCGATGCCCTACGATGAAAACTTGCCGGGTTATGTGAACATGATGAAAATGATGGGCGATCATGCGAGTCCGAATATGCCGAAAGCCCAAGCGAGTAAAGATGCTACGATGGCTTATTTTATTCAAAAGAATCTAAAAGAAAATTCGATTTTCATTCATTACAACGGTTCGTATCATTCCGATAACTTTGACGGCATCTGTTGGTATTTGAAAAAATACGCCCCGGAAGTTCAAATTTTAACCATTGCTACTATCGAACAAAGTGATTTAGAAAAAATTCCGGCGGAAGAACACAATAAAGCCGACTATATTCTCGTTATAGATGAAGATGTAACAAAAACACATTAACATCATCAATCAAAATCACCCGAGGCGATTCCGATTTGTTTGGAGCGTAACGGAAAAAATCAAAAAATCATGAACAAAGTCATTGTTATTTTACTCTTCCTAATCGCCGGACTACCGTTCTCCTCATGTAGCAGCGATACTACCGAAGAACCGATGCTCATCATCAAATTCAAATTTGACGAAAATCAGGTTCGATTGAATAATTTAGGCCAACCATCGGCAGTTGCGCCGGGGAATGCGGCCCAATCTCCGATTTTCAATTCCATTTCATCCCATTACATTGAATTAGCTCCGAATGCCAACACCCAATTGGGCGCCGGAACCATCATTTACCACGCACCTGAAACCAATTTAGGCGGCGCTAACGCTGTCGATTTCAGTCGCTCTAAAATTGTGGGCGAAGATGAAGTGTTTTTAAAAATTCCGTTGCGAGATGTTGCCGCCGGTAATTACGAATGGTTGAGAGTATCTTTGTCTTATCAGAATTACCAAATCAACATCCGCCATCAAAATGTGGATTACGCCGGAACTTTAGCTAGTTTTGTAGGGTTCAACACTTACATCACCGAGTTCAATATCGGTAATAATCTTTTTCCGGTTAATGCTAATAAAGCGCAAGGTTATTGGGCTTTTGCTTTGAATAACCAACCGTATTCGGCTTCCGGACAAGCTCCGGCAGGAGCAACCACAGTTCCGAATCCGATAGAAGCCTCCTCGCCTATTCCAAGAAACCTTAACACTTGCGTGGTGACAGGAAAATTTGCCAACAACTTAATTATTAGCGGCAATGAAACCCAAGATGTAATCGTAACGTTGTCACTTTCTGTAAACAACAGTTTTGAATGGCACGAAATTAACGCCGATGGAAAATTTGAACCTTCCATTGGGGAAAATGTGGTGGACATGGGATTGCGAGGGTTGATTCCTAGCTATGTTCGCTAGTTTTGTTTAAGTTTTTGAGCCTCAAAAAGCCTTTTAAACAGTTGAAAATCAACAACTGTTAAACTCACTTTAAATTCATTATAAATTACAGCGAAAAGGTTGTAGTTATATGCAAATAGCCTTATTTTTGTGTGAATTTTTTAAACAATTATACACAACATTATGGCAAAATCTGCACTTTTAAAGTCGTCCATTGTAAAAAAATATTGGATGGCTCTTACAGGTTTATTTTTATGCTTGTTTTTAGCGGGTCACTTAGCAGGAAATCTTCAATTAATTTTTAGCGATGCATCAGCATTTAACAAGTATGCGTTGTTCATGACCACTAATCCGGCAGTAAAAATTCTTTCTTACCTAACTTACGTTTCTATTCTTTTCCACGCGGTTGACGGATTCATGTTAACCTACCAAAACGCAAAAGCCCGTCCAATAGGCTATGCCAAAAACAACCCTTCCAAAAACAGTAGTTTCTCATCCAGAAACATGGCGGTTTTAGGAACTTTGATTTTGGTGTTTATTGTAACGCACATGGTGAACTTTTGGGCGAAGATGCATTTCGATGAAAAAATGCCGCTACAAACCATAACCGTAGAGCAAATGGGCCAAAAAATGGAGTATTATGTTACTACTGATTATGGTAAATACTACCCTGCTGATCCGGCACAATTGGGACAAATGGGATTAGAAATCAGAAACAAAACCGAATTTTACAACAAAGAAGTTAATGTGAAAATGGGTGAAGGGTACAAAGATTTACACAAAATCACTGTGGCCTTTTTCAAAGACCCGAAATTCGGCTTAATCGCAACTATCGCTTATGTTGTAGCTATGCTTGTATTGGCTTTCCACTTGTTACATGGATTTCAAAGTGCATTCCAATCACTTGGGTTGAACAATCCGAAATACACCCCGCTAATCAAAGGCTTCGGAAAAGCATTTGCTATAGTAGTACCGCTACTTTTTGCCGCCATTCCGGTTTACATTCACTTTTTTCTAAAATAATCAACATCAGTATACATCATGAAGTTAGATTCTAAAATACCAGAAGGTCCAATAGCTGAAAAATGGACTAACCATAAAAACCACTTAAAATTAGTTGCTCCAAATAACCGCCCTAAAATTGATGTGATTGTAGTAGGAACCGGATTAGCCGGTGCTTCTGCTGCGGCTTCTTTAGGTGAAATGGGCTACAATGTAAAAGCATTTTGTTTCCAGGATTCTCCAAGAAGAGCGCACTCGATTGCTGCTCAGGGAGGAATCAATGCTGCGAAGAATTACCAAAATGACGGCGACAGTACTTACCGTTTGTTCTACGACACCATCAAAGGTGGAGATTACAGAGCTCGTGAAGCCAACGTTCACCGTTTGGCGGAAGTTTCAGCCAACATCATTGACCAATGTGTAGCACAAGGTGTGCCTTTTGCTCGTGAGTACGGCGGAATGTTAGACAACCGTTCGTTTGGTGGTACACAAGTGCAACGTACTTTTTACGCAGCTGGACAAACAGGACAACAATTATTATTAGGTGCTTATTCGGCATTGTCAAGACAAATTGGGGTTGGAAACGTTCAAATGTTCAACCGTCACGAAATGCTAGACTTGGTAAAAGTAGATGGAAAAGCACGCGGAATTATTGCCCGTAACCTAGTTACCGGAGCATTAGAAAGACATTCGGCTCACGCCGTAATCATAGCTTCAGGCGGTTATGGAAATGTATATTTCCTGTCAACCAATGCCATGGGAAGTAACGTAACTGCCGGTTGGAAAGTTCACAAAAGAGGCGCATTATTTGCCAATCCTTGTTTTGTGCAAATTCACCCAACTTGTATTCCGGTTCATGGGGTAAACCAATCGAAACTGACTTTGATGTCAGAATCGTTGCGTAACTCCGGTAGAATTTGGGTACCAAAGAAAAAAGAAGACGCCGAAGCGATTCGTACCGGAAAATTAAAACCAACGCAATTAAAAGAAGAAGACAGAGATTATTTCTTAGAAAGACGTTATCCTGCTTTTGGAAATTTAGTACCACGTGACGTTGCTTCTAGAGCAGCTAAAGAGCGTTGTGATGAAGGTCACGGTATTGAAGCCAATGATACTAACGAAGGTGTTTACTTAGATTTCTCTACGGAAATCCAAACCAAAGGTCGCCAAGCGGCTTATGCTCAAGGAAACCACAATCCGTCAGCGGAAGAAGTGACTAAATTGGGTAAAAAATGGTTGGAAGAAAAATACGGGAACCTTTTCGCGATGTATGAAAAAATCACCGATGAGAATCCATACGAAACCCCAATGAAAATTTATCCTGCGGTTCACTACACTATGGGTGGCGTTTGGGTAGATTATAATTTACAATCCACAATTCCGGGTTGTTTCGTTGCCGGAGAAGCCAACTTCTCTGATCACGGAGCAAACAGATTGGGAGCTTCTGCCTTGATGCAAGGTTTAGCCGATGGTTATTTTGTATTGCCATACACAGTTTCTAACTACTTGGCTGATGAAATCAGAACCGGGAAAATTTCCACCGATTCTCCTGAATTCGCCGAAGCGGAAAATAGCGTTAAAGAAACTATCGATAAGTTCTTAAGTAATAACGGAACCAAATCAGTTGACCATTTCCACAAACGTCTAGGTTTGATTATGTGGAATAAAGTCGGAATGGCGCGTAACGAAAAAGGATTAAAAGAAGCCGTGGAAGAAATCGCTGCGCTAAAAGAAGAATTCTATAAAGATGTTTACGTTCCGGGTAGTGCCGACGAGTTAAACCCTGAATTGGAAAAAGCACTTCGCGTGGCCGACTTCATAGACTTAGGTCAGCTTATGGCGATGGACGCTTTACAACGAAACGAATCTTGTGGTGGTCACTTCCGTGAAGAATACCAAGATTCAGAAGGAGAAACACTTCGTGACGACGACAACTTTGCTTTCGTAAGCGCATGGGAATACATGGGCTACGATATCAACAAAGAAATGCTTCACAAAGAAGAATTGAAATACGAGTTTATTAAAATAGCCGCTAGAAACTACAAATAATTACATTATGTCTGCAGCAAAAAACATCAATATAACCCTTAAAATTTGGCGTCAAAAAAACGCTAAAGCCAAAGGTCAAATAGAAACTTATAAATTAGATAATGTTTCTACTGCCAGTTCATTTTTGGAAATGTTAGACCAATTGAACGAGCAATTAATCAACGAGAAAAAAGAACCGGTAGCTTTCGACCACGATTGTCGTGAAGGTATCTGCGGTATGTGTTCTTTATATATCAACGGTCGCGCACATGGTCCGGATACCGGAACTACGACTTGTCAGTTGCACATGCGTAAATTCAACGACGGTGATACTATTTACATCGAGCCTTGGAGAAGTAAAGCTTTTCCGGTAGTTAAAGATTTAGTAGTAGACCGCAGCGCGTTCGACAGAATCCAACAAGCCGGAGGTTTTGTATCGGTAAACACTTCAGGAAGAACCATCGATGCCAACGCAATTCCGGTACCTAAACACGATGCAGACCGCGCTTTCGAAGCCGCTGCTTGTATCGGTTGCGGTGCTTGTGTGGCGACTTGTAAAAACGGATCTGCTATGTTATTCGTAGGAGCCAAAGTATCACAATACGCTTTGTTACCGCAAGGAAAAGTAGAAGCCACCCAACGCGTCTTAAACATGGTACGCCAAATGGACGAAGAAGGATTCGGAAACTGTACCAACACCGGTGCTTGTGAAGTAGAATGTCCAAAAGGGATTTCTTTGGAAAACATCGCTCGCATGAACCGCGAGTACTTAAAAGCCAGTTTGAAGTAATTCAACTTTATAAAAAACAAGAAACGCATTCATTCATTTGGATGCGTTTTTTTATGGCGTTTCCCTACGGGTCAGGCTTTACGCTCCAATCTTTTTTGTGACACGAATGGCATTCAGAAAAAAACAATTCAATCCAAAAAAGGATTTCCACTCCACACGAGCGAAGCGACTGCCGAAGGAATCCCTAACGCAGACCTAGTTGTAAAAAGACGTATATTTGAGTCATACAACTATACTCATGAAAACCTATTTCACCTTCTTACTGTTACTGACTTCTCTTTTTAGTCACGTTTCAGCTCAAAAACTAAGTTTAATGACCTACAACATTCGCCTAGACCTAGCTTCCGACGGCGAAAACGCTTGGCCGAATCGCAAAGCGTATTGGGCTTCGCAAGTAACTTTTTACGAACCGGATATCTTTGGCATACAAGAAGCCTTACCACAGCAAGTAACCGATATACAAACTTTGTTGCCTAACTATAACTACATCGGTATTGGTCGTGACGGAGAAGGCAAAGGCGAATCATCCAACATTTTTTACTTGAAAGACCGATTCCAAATACTGCAAGAAAACACTTTTTGGTTATCGGAAACTCCCGATAAAATCTCCAAAGGTTGGGATGCTGCGCTCAATCGCGTTTGCACTTACGGACTCTTCAAAGATCGCAAAACCAAACAAACCTTCTGGGTTTTCAATACCCATTTGGATCATATGGGTGAACTGGCAAGATCGAATTCCATTCTTTTAATTCTGTCAAAAATCAAAGCATTGAATACCAAAAACTATCCAGTATTTTTAATGGGTGATTTCAATACCGAACCTAACGAAGATCGTATCATCAACTTAAAAAAGGAAATGAACGATAGTCAAAATATTGCCAAAACCAAACCATTCGGCCCAACTGGAACTTTTAATGGCTTCCGTCACCAAGAAGCGGTAACCAAACGCATCGATTACATTTTTCTTTCTAAAAATAATCCGTTTACGGTAGAGAAATACGCCATTTTAAGTGATTCAAAAGACTTAAAATATCCTTCAGATCATTTACCGGTTTACATTGAACTCAAAATTTAACAATTGCATTTGCTATCTTTGATATTACCAACAACAACACTATGACACTTCGATTCTCAAGCTTATTTTTACTGTTTTCGCTCTCCGTTTTAGGACAAAATCTACACCAACATGTCAACCCGATGATTGGCACCGGCGGTCACGGCCATACTTATCCCGGTGCTACTGTGCCTTTCGGAATGGTACAATTATCACCCGACACTCGAATTGACGGCAGTTGGGACGGTTGTTCCGGCTATCATTACGATGATAAAACCATTTATGGCTTTTCACACACGCACCTCAACGGCACCGGCTGTACCGATTATGGCGATATAATGTTAATGCCAACGATGGGCGAACCCTTGTTAAGTCCGAAAGATTATAGTTCCTCTTTCTCTCATGCTAATGAAAAAACCAGTACCGGATTTTATTCGGTAAAACTCGACAAACACCATATCGATGTAGCTTTGACGGCATCTACTCGCGTAGGATTTCATCAATATACGTTCAATTCGTCGGGGAATGCTAATATCATATTAGACTTAAACCACCGCGATAAATTGTTGCAAGGCGAAGTGCGCATTGTAAACTCTAAAACTATCGAAATCCTCCGAAGAAGTGAAGCTTGGGCGAAGGACCAATACGTTTTTGCCCGCATTGAGTTCAGCCAAGCGATGCAAATCAACAAAATCAGAAGCAACAATGCAGCACAAGCTTCAGTTACAGACAAAGTGTTTTCAGGCACGCAATTGGCGTTGAGTTTTTCCAAAAAAGTGAACAAAGGCGATAAAATTTGGGTGAAAGTAGCTTTGTCACCAACCGGTTACGAAGGTGCTAAACTTAACATGAGCGAAATTCCGGGCTGGAATTTTACTAAAGTCAAAGAAGACGCCGAAAGACTTTGGAACCAACAATTAGCCAAAATCGAAATTACTGAAACGAATAAAGACAAACTAAGCATATTCTACACCGCTTTATACCACACAATGGTGCAACCGAATATCGCCCAAGACATCGACGGGAAATACCGCGGTCGTGACAATAAAATTCATAAAGCAGAAGGATTTGATTACTACTCGGTGTTCTCACTTTGGGACACCTTTAGAGCTGCACATCCGTTGTATACCTTAATCGAAAAGAAACGCACAGCCGATTTTATCAATACCTTTTTAAAACAATACGAACAAGGCGGACGCTTACCCGTTTGGGAATTGGCCTCGAATGAAACCGATTGCATGATTGGCTATCATTCCGTTTCCGTGATGGCTGATGCTATGGCCAAAGGCATCAAAGGTTTTGATTACGAATTGGCGTTTCAGGCTGCCAAACATTCGGCTATGTTAGACCATTTAGGTCTGGAAGCCTACAAAAGACAAGGCTTTATCTCGATGGATGACGAACACGAAAGCGTTTCCAAAACGGTGGAATATGCTTACGACGACTGGTGTATTGCCCAAATGGCTAAGATATTGAACAAGAAAGCTGACTACGATTACTTTATGAAACGCTCGCAAAGTTGGAAAAATGTCTTTGATTGGACAACCGGTTTTATGCGTCCGAAGAAAAACGGCGGCTGGGACAAACCTTTCGACCCGAGAGAAATCAACAATAATTTCACCGAAGGCAACTCGTGGCAATACTCATTCTTTGTACCGCAAGACATACAAGGCATGGTTGAAGCTTACGGCGGTCCGGAGCAATTTGAAGCCAAACTCGACGAGATGTTCAACAGCGAAAGCAAAACTACCGGTCGAGAGCAAGTGGATGTCACCGGCTTAATCGGGCAATATGCACATGGAAATGAGCCGAGTCATCACATGGCGTATTTGTACAATTACATCGGGAAAACGGAGAAAACCAAGGAAAAAGTACATTACATCTTAAACGAATTCTATAAAAATACACCCGACGGTTTAATTGGTAATGAAGATTGCGGTCAAATGAGCGCTTGGTATGTATTGAGCGCTATGGGGATTTATGCAGTTACGCCGGGTAAAACAGGCTGGAGTACAACCGAACCTTATTTTGAAAGCATTAAAGTCCATTTAAACGAAAACAAAACCGACTACATCAACCGTAATCGAAATGGCGATTATTTACAAATTTTCGGGCTGGAAGAATTTCAAAAGACTCCGCATCAAGAAGCTTGGCAACCCATAATTCCTGTTCCGGTAATTGAAGCCAAAAGCAAATCTTTTAAAGACCAAATGGAAATCAGTATAGCATTCAACAAATTCGACTTTGCGGAAAGTCAAACCAATCTGAAGACTTATTACAGAATCAATAATAATGGAGCATTTCAGCTTTATGAAAAACCTTTTACCATCAATGAAACAGCTAAAATAGAAGCCTATTTGGCGCCTGATTTTATGGTTGGCAGCGACACTATTTCGGCTACTTATTACAAAAAACCCAATAATTATAGTATAGACATCAAATCGATTTACAATCCGCAATACCACGCCGGCGGTCCGGAAGGTTTGTTGGATGGCATTAATGGCACAACCAACTGGCGCAAAGGCGATTGGCAAGGTTACCAAACGCAGGATTTTGAGGCCGTTATCGATTTGCAAAAAGAACAAAAAGTAAGTGATTTTCACAGTACCTTTTTACAAGACCAACGTTCTTGGATTTTGATGCCGACCAAAGTAGAATACTACGTTTCCTCAGACAACACCAACTTTACCTTAGTAGCGACTGTTGACAACGACATAGACCCGAAAACCGACGACAATCAAATCAAAGATTTCGGCATCACCTTACCAAAAGTGCTTAATGCTCGATTCGTAAAAGTGAAAGCCTACAATTACGGCAAACTGCCCGAATGGCATTTAGGCTATCCGTACAATGGCGATGCGTTTATCTTTATTGATGAAATCACTATAAAGTAACATCTCCGTGAATCTCTTTTGAATCTCAAATATCATTAACCTCTGTAAGTCTCTGTGAAACAAACATGAAAATCGCTCTAGTCCAAACCAACCTCATTTGGGAAAACCCAATCGAAAACCGAAGTCATTTGGCCCAAAAAATCACGGGCTTTATGGAAGAGGTTGATTTGATCGTGTTGCCCGAAATGTTTTCCTCAGGCTTTACCATGAATCCTAAAGCCGTAGCGGAAACGATGAACGGCGAAACCATAGCTTGGCTGCAACATTTGGCCAAAGCCAAAGACTGCGCCATTACCGGTAGTTTGGTAATTGAAGAAAACGGAAAGTATTACAATCGTTTGGTTTTTGTATATCCGAACGGTGAACTTAAAACTTACGACAAAAGGCATCTGTTTACCTTGGCCGGAGAGGACAAAGTTTATACTGCCGGAAAAGAAAAATTGATTATAGAATACAAAGGATTCCGAATTTGTCCGCTCATTTGCTATGACTTGCGCTTTCCGGTATTTGCTCGAAATGTAGAAGATTACGATGTGTTGCTTTATGTAGCCAATTGGCCGAAACCGCGCATCAATGCATGGGATATTTTACTCAAAGCCCGAGCTGTGGAAAACATGAGTTATGCCATTGGCGTAAACCGAATTGGAATGGACGAAAATGAATTGGAATACGTTGGGCATTCCCAAGCGGTTGATTTTTTAGGAAATTACCTTTTGGAGGCACAAGAAACCGACGGTGTTTTTATAGTCGAATTAGACAAGGAAAAACTACTCGAAACAAAAAATAAATTGGCTTTTCTAGAGGACAAAGACCAATTTAGACTTTTGTAAACAGCAACTATTTCAGGTTAAACGGTTGTTCCACATCCCAGTTGGCGCGGACATCAATTTCTTTGGGGAAATAAATGACTTCTTCAGTTTGGCGTTTTTCCATAAAACTACCGGTATCCCAAAGCTTATTTTTATTGTCGTCGTAAATGATTCGCAGCACATATTTGGCCGGTTCGATAGCGTCAAAATTGATACTGTTGTTACCTTCGGAATATTCGGAGTATTTTACTTTTCCATCTTTATCTGTTAGCTCAATAATGACCGGAAATCGTTTCGCATTCTCCAATACCAACCTCAAATTTCCGTAATCGGATAAGTTTTTAGTCGTGGCTTTGTAATTGAGTGTATCATTAACGGTGTCAAAAAAATCAACCATCGCGCCCGGCAACAATTGTATTTTATAGTTTTCTAAAGGTTCTTTTTTGAAGTCTAAATACAGCTTTTGGTTGAATTCGTCGTATTCCGTGGTAAAATCTACCGCCAAAGAATCTTTGTTTTTGATGCTGATTTTAGTTTTATCAAATTTTACCAATGGTGTCGTGCTGCTCAAAGCGTAGCGTTCGCGCAATGGCAAATTACCGCTGAATTCCGGACTAATTTGCAGCGAATCGGCTTTGTTGCTTTTTCCTTTGATGTAAAAATCAGTTTTGTAATTATCCTTTTCCACCATCACTTGAAGCGAATCGGCTTTGACCGGTTTCATCCAAATTTGAAGCGAATCTTTTTTCAACATTTGCGTTACCACAGTCGGGATAATATCATTGCCGTTTTTCACGGTTACTTTGGCGCCTTTGGCTTTACCTTGGTAACCCATTGCCCATCTTTTGTTCGTGATTTGAGTCGGTTTTTCAGCTTTGAACGGCACTACTTCTTTGAACAATTCCACTTCAAAAACAGTATCGTTCGGTATGCTGATATGTTGTTTTTGAAACCCGATTTTATCCGATTTCGGGTCATACTTGTTGTTGCCGTTATCTTTTAAAGCAACCAACAAATATTTTCCGGCTTTGATATTTTCCAAAGTCACCACTTCCAAACTGTCCAACGTGTTCGTTACATAGCGCGGTGTTTCTTTATAAATGGTGGAATCGTTGAAAGTTTCGTTGACCTCGTACAACATCACCGAAACAAAATTGTCGGTTTTCAATTCTAAAGCATCTTTGACTTTGACTTTCAACTGTAATGAATCAATGTAAGCGCCGGTTGAAAAAACGTATTTGAATTGAGAATACGGATTGGCTTCGTTATTGTCTTCTATACTTTGACCGAAATTAAAGCTGTAAGTAGTATTTGGTTGTAAAGTATCTTTAATGTTAATCGTTATGGTTTTACTAGCTGTATACGGTAAAATCTCAAGCTGATTTTTCATTGGTGGCGAAACAATCAATTGCTTGCTGACATTTTTCAACTTCACGTACTCGTCAAATACTAATTTGATTTGCTTGCCGTTAAAATTAGTGGAGAAATTTTTAGGCAAACTCGATTTCAAAACCGGTGCAATCGTGTCTTTATCTCCGCCGGTTATGGAGCCGCGTTTGGCACAACCAATGGTTAAAAAGACCAACAATAAAGCAAAATATTTAAAGTGCGTTTTGAGCATAAATCGTTTTTTCAAAGCACAAAATAACAATTATATTTAGTGTGAATGAAATCTTTTGCAGGAAACTTAACAATTAACTGTGTGCCATCGCCATACAGGCTATACTGATTTTAGCTTCGGGGATTTTGAGCAGCGCTTTACTGCAAGCTTCCAAGGTAGCGCCGGTAGTCATTACATCATCTATCAATAGGAAATGTTTTCCGGTAAATTCCTCTGAAAATTCGATATCGAATAACGTTTGACTCAAATCGGCGCGCCCTAAAAGCGACTTTTTCGTTTGGGTTTTGGTGTACAAGTTTCGTTGCAATAATGTTTCGTTGTACGGAATGTTTAAATGATTCGACAAAGCCTGCCCGAAAGTGGTTACTTGGTTGTAGCCGCGTTCCCGAAATCGCTTTTTGTGCAACGGAACCGGAATAATGTAATCGACAGTTTGCAGTATCGGCACTTGCTGCAATTCGGCCGCAAACCATTCGCCAACCACCGTTCCGACTTCTTGGTTGCCTTTGTATTTGAGTTGGTGCATCATTTCCTGTACGATGCCTTTTTTGTGAAAATAAAACAGTGCGGCGCCAAACTCTAACGGAATACGACCGTAAAATCGTTGAAACACTTCGTTTTCAGTCATTGTAAGATGATTGGACAGCGGAATTTCGTGGCGACATTGCGTACAAATCACGTTTTCATCTTGTAATAAAAGGCTGTGACAGCCGGCGCACGACTTCGGAAAAAATAAATTGAGTAAGTGATTCCACATAAAAAAGTAATTTTCTTACATAAAATTATTATATTTGAATGAAATCTTAACTCTTTTATTAAAATAATATTAAAAAATTAATTAAAAATGAAGATAAAAACCAAATTAGCATCACTATGTTTAGTTGTATTGTTAACAGTTTTTTTGGGATGTAGTGAAGATATTTATGAAAATAGCACCTCACATTCAAATGCTCAAAAAGAAAAATATAAAATCACATTTGCGCAATTTAAAAGAGAAAAAGGAATTAAAAACTTTGACCTGCTTAAGACTATAAAATCTACAAGTATCAATGCAAGAGAAGAAGGAACAGATAAAGGATATGTTATAGATACAACAACAATCTACAGATACACAACCCAAAACAATAAAATCACCTATTCATTTAAGATTTACCCCATTTATCAAACATTAGAAGACAAAGAATATTACAATCTTGTTTATGAAAAATTTGGTGACCAATGGAATGAAATTATCTTTAAAAACAAAGAAAAAGATTCAATAATAAGTGGTGAACCTAAAACGGAAAGTTCTGAAATGCTATATTATAAAGGATTTAATACCTCTATAACAATTTCAGATTTTTGTCAAACGATTATATATGATTATCGTTGTACACAAGAAGCTCCATATTGTACACCTGGAAATTGTGATGGATGTAGTATTTGTGTTTCTGAGTCTATTTCGTATTGGCCATGCGAAGACCCAACAACCATAGATCAAACAATAGCAGAACCAATAAGCGGTTCGAGCGCAGGAGCAGGAAGTGGTGGTAATGCTTTATCCGGAATCTACATTCCAAATCCCTATAACGGAGATGCCGACATAAATAATGTCGAGTTTATGTTAGCCTGCCAAGTGACTGCTTATACAAATATACTCTCTCAAAATTTCCCAAGCATAGGTGCCACATTGACATTTAATCCTTGGATGCATTCCAATATTATTGATTTTGTTAGAAATAATGGTAATGAATTAACCCCAAGAAATCAAAATGCGATTTTCTTCACTCTCAATAACATTACCCCAATATTTTTTTTAAATTTATCTCACTGTACTTTTACAGAAATTAATAAAATTCATTATGATACATTTCAATATTTATTAAGCAATCCTAATAATGATGGTCTTAGCGTTTTAAATGAGTTTGTTACTAAAAATAATCAAATCCCAAATACTTTTACTTCAATAAAGCCTTTCATTATAGAAAAACAAATTAATAGCAGTCAACTTAATCCTTGTGAAGGTGGTGTTTTTGAACAAATAAAAAATACGACAAATAATGACTTTGTAAAGGTTTTGTCTAAATTAGGAGCTGAAGACTCAGTTTATAATACAACTTTAGTATCAGCTGTTGCGCCTAGTGGTAAACCAGCTCAAACTGTTAGAAATTCAGCATTTA
>JBIIXM010000100.1:0-6003 GCA_044338435.1 Flavobacterium sp.
AAAACAGCCAACTTAAAACTCGCTGCCAAACGAATTGTTTGGGGCAAGTTTTTGAATGCCGGACAAACGTGTATAGCGCCGGATTATCTATTAGTCCATGAGCATATCAAACCAAAACTGATTGAATATCTCAAAGCAGAAATTATTTTGGCTTATGGTGAAAACCCACAAGATTCGACTGATTTTCCGAGAATCATCAACGAAAAAAATTGGAAGCGACAGTTGCAACTTTTGGAAAACCAAACTGTAATTTTTGGCGGACAGTCGGAAGAAAACGACTTTTATTTGTCGCCAACACTAATAGATGAAGCTTCATTAGACAGTTTGGTCATGCAGGAAGAAATCTTTGGTCCGATTTTACCGATTTTGGGTTATACTACGGAAGCCGACTTAGAGAAAATAATCCTAAGATACGAGAAACCGTTGTCGTTGTACATCTTTACCAAACAAAATTCATTAGCCCAAAAAATTATAACCCAATTTTCTTTTGGCGGCGGTTGCATCAACGACACCGTGATTCATTTTGCCAATAAAAGATTACCTTTTGGCGGTGTAGGGCATAGTGGTATCGGCGCTTATCACGGTAAGCGAAGTTTTGAGTTATTTTCCCATCACAAACCGATCGTCAAAAAAGCCACTTGGCTTGATATTCCGCTGCGGTACGCACCTTACCAAGGAAAACTTTCCGGTTTAAAAAAAATGTTAAAATGGTTTTCCTAAACCCAATGTTTTTTCAAAAATAAACTGTACATTTATACTGTTTTTGTGGGAATCTTTGAGATAAAAAACACTCTCTTTATTTTTGTTTAATATTGGTATAATCTACTTTGTAAATTGAAAAACCTATTTTCATTTGCTAATACAATAAATAGCTATATTGTAATAGCTCTGCTATTGATTGTAATGGTCTTATTTTACATGGCAATTCAGAAGACATTACAAAATAAACTAACCCTAGCCACCTCAAAAGAGGACGATTTTGAACCTCGTGAAGAACAATTCAGAATATATTCATTATTTTTCGGAATCACCTTGCCATTGGTGGAAACAGTTATTAATTTTTTTGAACTTAGGCCGCATAGTCAATTAGCTCTCAACTACATTATTGGGTTTTCGTTGTTAAGTTTGTTTTTACTATCGAAAAAAAATAATTTTCTTTACCGGAATATCAACGTCATATTTACCAGTATTTACCTGGCTTATTTTTGTTTTATGACTTATATGGTCTTCTTTTATCCCTTTGAAATAACGGCCTACATTACCTTAATTATTACTTTTTTCTTATCGTATTTCATTTTAAAAACCATAAAAAACTACTGGATTTTTGTGGGCTGTGTGCTGTTTTTTTTAATACTGGCCTACAATTTACAACTGTCAGACACCAAACTGATTGTCATGTTTATTTGTGCCTTGATTGCTGTAGTGGCAGTTCACATTTCCAGACATTTGTCACAAATTGAAACAAAAAATAAGTTTTTATTCTCGAGTATCGTTGTCAACAATGGGAATTCGCTCATCATGACCACAAACAAAAAAGGGGAAGTTTCGTTTTGCAGCGAATCGGTTGAAGCTATTTTGGGTTACACTGTGGAAGAGGTGTTGGGTATGGGATTTTGGCAACTCACAGAAGATGCTGAATTTATCGGCGAAGCCTATCACAACACTTATGTCGATGATCGCTCTTACACTCGAAAATTAAAGTGTAAAAACGGTGATTATAAATTTATTCAGTGGAAAGACAAGAAATATTCAGACGATATTACCATTGGAATCGGACAGGATGTTACAGAGCAAATCAAGATCAAAGACCAATACCGCAGCTTGATTGAGTCGGCAGCCGACCTGATTTATGAAATCGATTTGACTGCAACAGTAACCTACGTGAATCAATTTGCTGTTAAAACTTTAGGCTATGACAAAGAAGAAATTTTAGGCAAGCACATTTCTAATTTTGTAAGAAACGATTATTTGGAATACGTAACAGATTTCTACAAAGACATTCCTAAAGAAACCGAAGAATTCAGCGATTTGGTCTTTCCTTTGGTTAAGAAAAACGGCGAAACGATTTGGGTTTCCCAAAAAGTAACTTTGAAGAAAGATGAAACCGGTTATATCTTAGGCTATTCCGGAATTGCCAGGGATATAACGCTGGTTAAAAACCTGGAAATTGAGCATTACAACCGCAGTAAAAAAGTCCGAATTCATAACGAAACCTTAAAGGTATTAACGTCACAGAGTTATTCCAACAAAGATACTTTCAATGGTATTTTAAAAAACATACTAAGAGTAGCATCGACCAATTGTGCTATTGACAGGGTTAGTTATTGGGTGTGTATCCCGGAAGGAATTAAATGTGAGAGCATTTACTATTTGCAAAGCGACCGGTTTGAAAAAAACTTTTTCTTGCAAATGTCGGATTATCCGGTTTACTTCTCTCACCTGCATTCCGGTATGCAAATAGTGGCTTCCAATGCGTATAACAATACCATTACTTATGAACTCTGCTCAGAATACCTTCCGAAAAACAAAATCATGTCGTTGTTGGATACGCCTATTTTCATCAACGGTAAAATCATCGGTATTTTGTGCTTTGAAAAAACAGATTCGCCGATTGAATGGGACAACGAAGACATTAACTTTTCTCGATCAATAGCCGATTTAATTGCCATTGCTATCGAATCTCAACTCTTATTGGAATCGGATAAAAAGCTCTCCTATAAGAGTGAAATATTGACTGTAATCAGTAGAAATTTTGATAAGTTTTTACTGAATAAGGATACCGATGAAATCCTGAAAGGTATTGTCAAAGAAATCGGTAAAGTCCTTAAAGTTGACAAAATTTCCTTTTTTGCCAAAAAAGAAAACGATACTGTATTTTACCAAAGAATTCGTTGGATTGCCTCAGAATTTGGCTTTACAAAACCCAACGAAGCTTTGCAAAACATTACCCCTGAAATGATTGCAGAGGTACTGCAACAATTGGAAGAAAATTTCTATTATGCTGCCATAGTTAGAAAAATTAAAGATGATACAACGCGTAATTTATTAGAAAATCTTAATGTTAAATCAGTACTCTTCTTGCCAATTTTCGTTAAAAACAAACTGCATGGTTTCTTAGTTTTTGATGATTCTACAATAGAAAGAGAATGGTCTATCGATGAAATCACAATTCTTCAATCGCTGTCGAACAACATCTCCTCTGCTTTTGAAAGAAATATTAACGAAGCTATTATTCAAGAAAGTGAAGAAAAATTCCGTTTGCTGGCCAATAACATTCCGGGAACTGTTCACTTGTCGAAATACGACGAAAAATGGTCTAAAATTTACCTCAACGATGAAATTGAGAAATTAACCGGTTATCCTAAAGAAGACTTCCTTCAAAATAAAATCTTTTACATCGATTTGGTTCATCCGGAAGACATAGCGACCGTTAGAGATTATGCCAACGAATTGTTTCTGAAGAAACAAAAAATCCACCTTATTTACAGAATCATCAACAAATCCGGTCAATACATTTGGGTGGAAGAATTTGGTGAACCGATTTTTAAAGACAATGAAATTGTTTATATCGTTGGGATTTTTATCGACATTACACAAAGAATGGAGGCTGAAGAAGCCATTAAGGCAAAAAATTATGCGGAAGCAGCTAACCGAGCTAAATCAGAATTCCTGGCCAATATGAGTCACGAAATTCGAACACCGCTAAACGGCATCATTGGTTTTACCGAGCTTTTGATGAATACCAAACTCGAAAGTATTCAGAAAAAATACATGGATACCATCAACCAATCGGCGAATTCATTGATGGAAGTCATCAATAACATTTTGGATTTTTCTAAAATTGAGTCCGGTAAATTGGAACTGCATGTCGAAAAAATCAATTTATCTGAGCTCTTAAATCAGGTAATCGACCTTATCCAATACGAAGCCGATCACAAAAAACTGGACTTACGTTTAACCATTGAAGACAAAGTACCAACCTTTGTTTGGATGGATTATATCCGAATCAAGCAAATCCTCATCAACTTGTTGAGTAACGCCATTAAGTTTACCGAAAAAGGGAGTATCGATTTAACAGTCAATACACTTCAAACTAACGACAATCACAAAATAAAATTACTCTTTGCCGTCAAGGATACCGGCATCGGCATCCAAAAAAACAACCAACAAAAAATATTTGAAGCTTTCTCACAGGAGGACAATTCAACTTCCAAAAAATTCGGCGGAACCGGTTTAGGACTAACCATTTCAAACCAATTATTGGGATTGATGAACAGTCATTTAGACTTAAAAAGTGAGTTGGGTCAAGGCAGTGCATTTAGTTTTGTATTAGAAGTTAGTTATTCTGATGAAATTCCCTATAACCACAAGCCAACACTCAAATTGGTTACAAGCGAACCTCACAACAATGTAATTTCTACAGATAACAAGTTGATTTACATCGTAGAAGACAACAAAATCAATATGCTTTTGGCCAAGACTTTAGTCAAACAAATTCTACCGAATGCCGAAATCATCGAACTACAAAACGGTAAGGAAGCACTGGAAAAAACAGAAAGTTTGCGACCGGACTTGATTTTGATGGACATCCAAATGCCGATTATGAACGGTTACGAATCAACAGCTGCCATCCGAAAATTACCGGATTCCGAACAAATTCCAATCATAGCCTTAACGGCCGGTACTGTTTTGGGTGAAAAAGAAAAATGTATCGAATTCGGCATGAACGACTACATCCCGAAACCTATCGACAAAGAAATGTTGGAAAAAATTATTCGGGAAGTCATGCAACTCAATTAAAACCAAAGCTTATGAAATGGGATAAAAAAGAAAGCGGCAATTTTGAAGACCGCAGAGGCATGTCGGGCGGCGGTAAAGCATTGCTGGGCGGCGGAATCATCGGCATTATTGTTTTATTGCTAAATATGTTTGGAGGCGAAACCGGACAAACTATCGGCACTATTATCGAACAAACCCAAGGCAGTCAAACCCAAACCGAAGCCACACAAACTCGTGAACTTTCTGCAGAAGAAAAAGAATTAGGCGCTTTTGCTGAATCGTGTTTTGTGTACAACACTGAAACTTGGACTACTATTTTTGAAGAGAACAATATGGATTTTCAAGAACCGCGTATGGTGCTTTTTGACGATGGCGTGAATACAGCCTGCGGAAGCGCTACTTCAGCTGCTGGTCCTTTTTACTGTCCGAGCGACAAGAAAATCTACATGGATTTGCGCTTCTTTGAAGAACTGAAAAACCGTTTTGGCGCTAAAGGCGGTGATTTTGCCATTGCTTATGTCATAGCGCACGAAATGGGACATCATTTGCAAACCATTTTAGGAACTTCCGGGAAAGTACGCCAATTACAAGCGGAAAAAAGTGAGAAAGAAGCCAACAAACTTTCGGTTTGTTTGGAATTGCAAGCCGACTTTTATGCGGGTGTTTGGGCACATTACAATAAAAATCTCTTAGAAGCAGGCGATATTGAAGAAGCTTTAAGCGCCGCCAATGCAGTAGGCGACGATGCTATACAAAGTAAAATGCAAGGTCATGTAACACCGGATAGTTTTACTCATGGCACGTCTGAACAACGTATGTATTGGTTTAAAAAAGGATACACCTCGGGCGATATTAAACAAGGTGATACTTTCTCAGCTTTGTTAGATTAAAAAAAAGCAATTATTACCGGTAAAAATCACAAATCAAAAAATAAAACTCGGGTTTATTGCATTAATCACAAATCGTGTTCAAGCCACTGATTTTTAGGGACAATTTCAATGAATTTTGAAGTTGTCTTTTTTAATTTTGTTCGGCAAAAAATTGAATAAAATGAAAGTAGGCATCCACAGTATTGCATTTGATATTCCACAATTATATTTACCGATAACCACCTTAGCCGAAGCCAGAAATATTGAGGCCGACAAACTCATCAAAGGTTTAGGATTACTAAAAATGAGCTTTCCTGATGTACACCAAGATGTAGTAACCATGGCTTCTAATGCG
>JBIIXM010000101.1:0-5985 GCA_044338435.1 Flavobacterium sp.
GTGCTTATGCCGCGGTAATTCCGAAGTTTGTATTGCAATTGGTTAAGCATGAAAGCCCAATTATCAATGGTGACGGTAATTACTCTCGAGATTTCACTTATATCGATAACGTGATTCAAATGAATGAATTGGCGATGACAACGGAAAATCCTGAGGCCTTGAACACGGTGTACAATACCGCTTTCGGCGACAGAACGACCTTAAACGATATGATGCACTATTTAAAAGTTTACTTGTCGGAATTTGATTCGGCCATTGCTGATGTTGCGGTGGTTCACGGGCCAAACCGACTAGGTGATATACCGCACTCGTTGGCCAGTATTGATAAAGCCCGAAAATTACTGAATTACCAACCCGAGTTTTCCTTTCAACAAGGCTTAAAAGCTGCTGTTGCTTGGTATTGGGAAAATTTAAAAAAAGAATAAATTACAGTTGAGAATGAAAATAACTAACATTTGTTGTATTGGAGCCGGATACGTGGGAGGTCCGACTATGGCTGTTATAGCCGAAAAATGTCCGCATATTAAAGTGACCGTAGTGGATTTAAATGAAGCCAGAATTGCGGCTTGGAACGATGCTGACATCAATAATATTCCGATATACGAACCGGGACTGAATGAAATTGTGGGGAAGGCCAGAGGCAAGAATCTTTTCTTTTCGACCAACGTTGATAAAGCCATAGATGAAGCGGAGTTAATTTTTATTTCCGTGAATACGCCAACCAAAACATATGGTACCGGAAAAGGAATGGCAGCCGATTTAAAACATATAGAATTGTGTGCCCGTCAAATTGCTAAAGTGGCCAAAAACGATAAAATTATCGTGGAAAAGTCGACTTTGCCGGTGCGTACAGCCGAAGCTTTGAAAAGCATTTTAGACAATACCGGAAATGGCGTGAAGTTTCAAATTCTCTCCAATCCAGAGTTCTTAGCAGAAGGAACAGCGGTACAGGATTTATTGAGCCCGGATCGAGTTTTAATAGGAGGTGAAACTACTCCTGAAGGACAAAATGCTATCGATGCCTTAGTCGATGTTTATGCGAATTGGGTATCGAGAGAGCGCATTTTAAAAACCAATGTATGGTCGTCTGAGTTGTCAAAGCTAACGGCTAATGCTTTCTTAGCACAGCGTGTTTCTTCTATCAATGCCATTTCTGAATTGTGTGAAAAAACGGAGGCTAACGTAAACGAAGTGGCCAAAGCCATCGGAATGGACAGCCGTATCGGTTCGAAATTCCTGAAAGCGTCTGTTGGTTTCGGAGGATCATGTTTCCAAAAAGACATTCTCAATTTGGTTTATATTTCCAAAGCTTTCGGCTTGAACGAAGTGGCCGATTATTGGGAACAAGTCATCATTATGAATGACCATCAAAAAAGACGTTTCTCTAAAAATATAGTGCAAACACTTTACAATACCGTTTCGGGTAAAAAGATTACTTTCTTGGGTTGGGCTTTCAAAAAAGACACCAATGATACTCGTGAATCGGCCGCAATTTATGTTGCCGACGATTTGATTAATGAGCAAGCTCGTATAGCCCTTTTTGATCCTAAAGTAGAACAAAAACAAGTGTTGTCCGATTTGAATTATTTGGATACCCGTCAACCGGAAGAAAATGCCAACAGTATAACAACTTTCCAAAATCCGTATGAAGCTTGTGCCGATGCGCATGCCATTGCGATTTTAACCGAATGGGATGAGTTTAAAACCTACGATTGGCAAAAAATTTACGACAGCATGTTGAAACCGGCTTTTGTATTTGATGGCAGAAATTTGTTGGATGCTGAAAAAATGAGAGCTATCGGTTTTGTATATCAATCCATAGGTTCTTAATTAAAGAAATATCTTTGTTACCAATGTAATAGCGTTAAATCAGTTAATTTTTTTTTATGAATACCAAAATTGCAGTTATAGGATTAGGATATGTTGGGTTACCATTGGCCAGATTATTTGCTACCAAATATCCGGTTGTAGGATTTGACATCAATCAAAATCGCATCAACGAATTGAATTCGGGGATTGATGCCACATTGGAAGTGAGTGAAGAACTGCTTAAACAAGTCCTGGTTGCACAACCTTCTGATGCCAAAGGTCTTTACTGCAGTTGCGCTATTGAAGATATCCGAAATTGTAACGTCTATATCGTCACTGTACCTACTCCGGTAGACAAAAATAACCGACCTGATTTAACCCCTTTGTACAAATCGAGTGAAACCGTTGGAAAAGTTTTGAAAAAAGGTGATATCGTTATTTATGAATCAACCGTTTATCCCGGTGTAACTGAGGAAGAATGTATTCCGGTTCTGGAACGCGTAAGTGGTTTGAAATTCAACAGTGATTTCTTTGCGGGTTACTCTCCTGAGCGCATTAATCCGGGAGATAAAGAACATACTGTTGAAAAAATCTTGAAAGTAACTTCGGGTTCTACACCCGAAATCGGACAAAGAGTCAATCAATTATACCAGTCTGTTATTGCCGCCGGAACGCATTTGGCGCCTTCCATAAAGGTGGCCGAAGCGGCTAAAGTGATTGAGAATTCCCAACGAGATATTAACATTGCTTTTGTTAACGAATTGGCTAAGATTTTTAATTTATTGGAAATTGACACACACGCCGTTTTAGAAGCAGCTGGTACCAAATGGAACTTTTTGCCTTTTAAACCGGGTTTAGTGGGTGGCCATTGTATAGGTGTTGATCCTTATTATTTAGCCCAAAAAGCACAAGAAAAAGGATACCATCCTGAAATTATTTTAGCCGGTAGAAGACTCAACGACAGTATGGGCGAATATGTAGCCTCTCAAGTTGTAAAGTTGATGATTAAAAAGGGCATCACTATCAATAAAGCCAAATTGCTAATGATGGGTATTACTTTTAAAGAAAACTGTCCGGATGTTCGCAATACCAAAATAGTTGATGTTGTACATGCTTTAGAAGATTATGGCATTGAAGTTACCATTTTTGATCCTTGGGCAAAACCGGAAGAAGTGAAACATGAATATGGTTTAAGCACAGTAAGTGAGTTACCATTAAGTACTTTTGATGCTATTGTATTAGGAGTAGCACACAAAGAATTTATAGCAATAGATTTTTCGAAACTAAAAAACAGCAATGGTGTACTGTTTGATGTTAAAGGCATTTTAAACGAGCAGGCAGACGGACGTTTGTAATATCTCAAAATTTATACAATACACTCGTGAGTAAAAAGATCTTAATAACTGGAGGGGCAGGATTTATCGGATCGCATGTCGTGAGAAGAATGGTCCAGAATTATCCGGATTATCACATATACAATTTAGACGCTTTGACGTATGCCGGTAATTTGGAAAATATTACCGATATTGAGCAATGCGATAATTATACTTTTATCAAAGGCGATATAGTGGATGCTGATTTTATCCAAAATTTATTCCAACAATACCTATTTGACGGTGTTATTCATTTGGCCGCCGAATCGCATGTTGATCGATCTATTACTGATCCGTTGGCGTTTGTAAAAACTAATGTTTTCGGCACCATGAATTTGCTCAATGCAGTCAAAACCATTTGGAAAGATAAAACTGAAGGCAAACGATTTTACCACGTTAGCACTGATGAGGTTTACGGAAGTTTAGGCGCAACGGGTTTGTTTACTGAAACTACACCTTATGATCCGAATTCACCGTATTCTGCTTCAAAAGCAAGTTCAGATCATTTTGTTCGGGCTTATGGAGAAACTTATGGCTTGCCCTATGTAATTACCAATTGTTCCAACAACTATGGACCCAATCATTTTCCGGAAAAGCTAATTCCGTTGTTTATTAATAATATCATCAATAAAAAACCTTTGCCGGTTTATGGCGACGGTAAATATACCCGTGATTGGTTGTTTGTGAAAGACCATGCGGTAGCTATCGATTTGGTTTATCATCAAGGCCGGAACCACGAAACCTATAACATAGGTGGTTTTAACGAGTGGCAAAATATCGACTTGGTGAAATTGTTGTGTCAAAAGATGGATGAAAAATTAGGCAGAACATCGGGCGAATCCGCACAATTGATTACTTACGTTAAAGATCGTCCCGGACACGATTTGCGTTATGCAATCGATGCCTCAAAAATCAACACCGAATTAGGTTGGAAACCATCGGTTACTTTTGAAGAAGGTTTGGGCCAAACTATCGATTGGTATTTGGCTAATGAAGATTGGCTGAAAAATGTCACTTCAGGTGCTTACAAAAGTTATTACGAAAAACAGTATTCTTAACTAAAATTCAAGGATGAGCCAACTCAAAAAAGGTGCAGTATTATCCTATTTGAATATAGTCTTAACCAATGTAATTGGTTTGGTTTTAACACCATTTATTATCAAATCTTTAGGAGATGCTGAGTATGGGTTATATACTTTAATAGGATCTTTAGTAGCTTATATAAGCATATTGGATTTTGGACTAAATAACACTATCGTTCGCTTTGTTGCCAAATACAAAGCGCAAGATGATGTAAAAGGAGAGCAGAACTTTTTGGCTTCTTCACTCTTAATTTACGTTGTAATATCTACAGCCATTATCCTGATGGGCTTGTTTATGTATTTCAATTTAGGATCTGTTTTCAGTAAATTAACAGTTGAAGAATTATACAAAGCCAAAGTAATGTTTGCTATTCTCATTTTTAATTTGGCGATTTCCTTACCTGGAGGGGCATTTTCCGCTATTTGTTCCGGCTATGAAAAGTTTGTTTTTCCCAGGGCCTTAAACATAATCAAATATTTGTTCCGAACTTTAGCGATTGTCGCCTTGTTATTTTATGGTGGAAAATCTATTAGTATTGTTATACTCGATACCGTAATCAATGTGATGGTCATCCTAATAAATATTTACTATGTCTTTAGGGTTTTAAAGGTGAAAATATACTTGCATTCTTTGGATTGGAGTCTGTTTAGAGAAATTTTCAGCTATTCCATTTGGATTTTTATTTTTGCTATGGTGGGTCAGTTCCAATGGACATCCGGTCAAATTATTTTAGGGATACTATCGGGAACAACTGCAGTGGCAATTTATGGTGTTGGTGTAATGTTAGGGACTTATTACGGAGCTTTTTCTACCTCAATTTCAAGTGTATTTCTACCAAGAGCAACCAAAATGACAGTACAGGATGCTTCTCCCACGGAATTGACCGATATGATGATAAGAATAGGGAGGTATTCATTGTTAATACTTTTGATGATTCTTGGAGGCTTTATAATATTCGGTAAACAGTTTATATGGCTATGGGTTGGAAAAACATATGATAAATCATGGCTTATAGCACTTATAATCATGTTGGCTTACACTTTACCATTAACACAATCTTTTGCCAATGCTATCCTTGAAGCCAAAAGCAAATTTTCTTATAAAGCCAAATGTTACATCACTCTATTGTTTTTCGGGACTGTTTTGGGGGCCTTTTCTGTAAAACAATTTGGAGTAGTTGGATTAATAACCGGTACAACTATGGGTTGGGTAGTCAGTCAGGTTATCATGAATATTTACTACAATAATGTAATTGGTTTACAAATCCCCCGATTTTTTAAAGATACTTCTCATAAAATAGTCCCCACCTTTATACTAGTATTAGGGATTGGTTTTTTTATTAATTTCATACCAGGACATGGATGGATTAATTTAATGATAAAAATTTCATGTTACAGTACAGTTTTTATTTTTCTAATGATTAAATTTGGAATGAATGAAAGTGAAAAAACAACGTTTTATAGTTTCATTCCTCATTTTTTAAGATATAAGAAATAGATGTTTGTAATCAATAAAATTGATCTTTCCCAAGATGGCAGGAAAATTTCTTATGATTATTCTGTAAGTGACCAGATTGCAAAATACTTCAAAAAAAAGGAGCCATTTTACCTTCATTACCAAGAAGATGTTTCTGCTGTCCCTGATAGTTTAAAAGTGATACCGCTTTTGGCTAGTGTTATGCCTGTAGCATGGTTTGTCGGATTTGATGTTTATGTGGATG
>JBIIXM010000102.1:0-5837 GCA_044338435.1 Flavobacterium sp.
TATTTTTAGAAAAATCAACATCAAAACCGATAAAAACAAGAAAAACAACTGCAATTTATATTTGGCCACACTAAAATTTTTAATCTTCAAAGAGAATAACGGAATCTCGGCATTCATAACAAAAGCGCTAATTGCTGTAACCGCTAATAAAAACCACTTATTGGTTAATACATCTATAACTTGATACGGACAAACATCAGGATTCCACAACAGTGGTAAACTCACTACAAAAAGGGCATTGGCCGGAGTGGGTAAACCAATAAAAGAATCCGACTGACGCGTATCAATATTGAATTTAGCCAAACGGTAACAAGCACCAACAGTAATTAGAAATCCTAAGAAAGGCAAAAAATAAATCTCGTTCTGTAAAGACTCGACAGTGTTCAGATTGGCATTGAATCTTGAATTGACTTCGGCATCAGCCAACATCTTGTACATTACAAAACCCGGAACAACACCGCTGGTAATCATATCTGCTAAAGAATCCAACTGAACACCTAAAGGTCCGGCCACATTGAACTTTCGGGCAAAAAAACCATCAAAAAAATCAAAGAAAATCCCCAAACAAACAAAACCGAAAGCCCAATAAAATCCAAAATCGGCAACAAACACCAAAGCCACGCAACCACAAAATAAATTCAGCATCGTAAAGAAGTTGGGAATCTGAGCTTTAAGGTTCATGTACAGCGCTTGTTAATTTTTAGAATTGCAAATTTAATACAATAAGTTGCAGACTTCTGCGTTTTATATTCAAGATTTTTATGTGATATTTGTAAAAAGAAAAATTGCCTTGAAAAAAACAATTGCTATACTGTTGTTATTCATCAGCCTGACGACTCATGGTCAAGCCGTTAGAAAATATTCCAACGAGTTCATGAATATAGGTGTAGATGCAGCAGCTTTGGGGATGTCGAATGCCGTAACGGGATATACTGGCGATGTGAATTCAGGCTATTGGAATCCGGCCGGTTTGTTAAAAATTGAAGACAGCGAAGCCGCTTTAATGCACGCCAGTTACTTTGCCAACATTGCCCAGTACGATTATGCCGCTTACGCCAAAAAAATAGACGACCGAAGTGCTTGGGGTGTTTCGTTGATTCGTTTCGGAGTGGATGACATTCTCAATACTACCCAATTAATCGACGGCGAAGGTAATATTGATTACAACCGCATCAGCCTTTTCTCTACCGCCGATTACGGTTTGACTTTTTCCTATGCCCGACAAATGAAACTCGAGGGTTTTCAATATGGTGTGAATGCGAAAGTGATTCGACGAGTAATTGGCGACTTTGCCAATTCTTGGGGATTTGGTTTTGATGTTGGCTTGCAATTCGACAGAAATGATTGGCATTTCGGATTGATGTTACGCGACATTACAACTACCTACAACGTTTGGGCGATAGATGAAGACAAATACCAAGAGATTCAAGATGCTGTAGCCGGACAAAATCAGGAATTACCGGAAAGCACCGAAATTACGTTGCCTAAAGCGCAATTGGGTATCGCCAAAAAATTCGAATTCCATTACGATTATACACTACTGGCAGCAGTAAACTTAAATATGCAATTTGCCCGAACCAACGATGTAATTGCTTCAGATGCTGTGAGTATTGACCCCGCCGTTGGCTTTGAATTTGGCTATACTGATTTGGTTTTCCTTCGCGCCGGCGTGGGCAATTTTCAAAATGTACAGCAATTGGATGGCTCAACCAAGGTGAATTTCCAACCCAATATTGGCTTAGGCTTTAAATACAAAGGCATCCAAATAGATTACGCCTTAACCGATTTGGGCGACCAAAGTGCCGCGTTGTATTCCAATATTTTCTCGGTTAAAGTCGATTTGAGTATTTTTAGATAAAAATTTATGTTGCAAAAAATAGGGTTCTTACTCCTACTCGCCTTCAGCGTTACTGCCTTTTCTCAAAGTCCGAAACTCTCCGAAAAAGCGGAAGTCAGTGTTTTTACTTGCGGTCGCGGAGAACAATTGTACTCTACTTTCGGGCACACAGCACTTCGCATCAAGGACGAAACCAACAAACTCGATTTGGTTTTCAACTACGGTACTTTCGATTTCAGAACTGAAAACTTTTACTTAAAGTTTGTGAAAGGTGATTTGCAGTATTTTATGAGTGTGACTTCGGTGGAAGAATTCATCTACGAATACCAAACCGACGGCAGAGAAGTAATAGAACAAACACTCGATATACCACTTGCCAGCAAACAAAAATTACTAGACGAATTAAGTGCTGCACTTTACAGCTCGGAACGCTATTACACTTATAAATTCATCGACCGCAATTGTACCACTATGGTTAACGAAAAAATAGGTGGTGTATTGGATGGCAAAAAAATGGAAAAAGTAGATAACAAAACCATCACTTACCGCGAATTGCTCTATCCGTATTTTGAAGATTACTTTTGGTACAAACTCGGCATCAATATCATTTTTGGTGCTAAAACTGACGCCAAAGCCGAGCAGTTGTTTTTGCCGACAGAATTGTTGCACAGTTTAGACCAATCCAAAATCAGCGGTAAATTATTGGTTATTCGCGAAAACACTTTGGTAGCAGGAACGCCGAAAGCTGAGGCTAAATTTTCTTTCTTCAATAGTATTTACTGCATTATCGCATTTTTGGGACTACTGTTGGTGGTTAACAAACGTTGGTTATTCCTCACCTATTTATTCATTTGCGGTTCTTTAGGCTTGTTCCTTTGTTTGGTTGGCTTGTACTCAGAGCATCAGGAAGTATTGTGGAATTACAACGCTTTATTGTTTTCGCCTTTGTTCATACTGTTGCCATTCTTGAAAAATAACAGCTTGCGAAAAGTAAGTTTAGTCAGTATCGCTTTATTATTGGTTTATACGGTTGTCATGATTAATAAACCGCACTTACCGATCATGTTGCCGTTTATAGTGTCAACATTTTATATGCTACTAAAAATAATCGGTGTGAATCCCCTGAGATTATTGCCCCCTGTAAAATAAAACCGTACTAAAGGTTTTAAACAAGATGTTGAAATCGAGGAACAAACTTCGGTGTTTGATATAATACAAGTCGTATTGCAACTTTATCAAACTGTCGTCGATGGTTTCACCATAAGAATAATTGACTTGAGCCCAACCCGTTAATCCGGGTTTAATTACGTGCCGGGTTTCGTAAAACGGCATCACTTCGGCGATTTCATTAACAAATACAGGACGTTCCGGTCTTGGTCCGATTACCGCCATTTCACCTTTCAAGATATTGTAAAACTGAGGAAATTCGTCAATTCTTGATTTCCTCATGATTTTACCGAGTGGCGTCACACGTGAATCATTAGATGTAGCAAATACAGCTCCCTCTTTCTCGGCGTTTTTAATCATCGTTCTAAATTTCAAGATTCGAAAAACTTTACCGTTTTGGCCTACTCTTTCTTGGGTATAGAATAATTCTCCTTTGTTTCCGAAAAGATTTCCTATCAGCACCAAAGGCACGATAATCAGGCCTACTCCTAATCCGATTAAAGCAATCACAATTTCCAAGAAACGAACCACCGTAAGGTACAAATGGTTTTGATTACTGCGACTAAATGGGAAATATCGATAAAAATCTCGGGAAACATACTGCACAGGAATACGTTGGGTGATGGTTTCATACACCTGTGTATACTCCCGAATAATATAGCCGTTCTCTAACAAATGAATCAACTGATTGTAGAGATTCACTGTAATTCCGTCAGTTTTTTGAGACGCAATAACCACCTCTGAAACGGAATTTTGTTTGACAAAAACTTCCAACTCGTTAATATCAATATTTTTGAGGTTATGCAAATTGATATCGGTCAAATTGGTACTATCCGAATTGACAAAGCCTAAAACGCGGTAATGCGGATCGGCACTTTCTAAACCATCTACCAATTCTTTGACTTGCTCTTTATCACAAACCAAAATGACCTTTTTTACAAATCGGTTCGAAGCAAAGAAGCGCACGTAAACCATTCGCCAAAGAAACAATGCTCCGAAAATGGCGAAGAAGAAGATTAAAATTTGCAAACGATTTGAAGGTAAAACCGGCGTGTAAATCGGTGTGAGCAAATACGATAATACCGTTATAGAAGTAGTCAGTATAATACTTTTGATGACTTGGTATTGATTACTCGCTACCTGCAAATTGTACATTTCAAAAACAGAACCGAAAAACAACAAATACAAGCCTAAAACAATAGTCCAATAATAATTAGTAGCCGAGATATTGAAGTAATCAAACTGAAAAATTATCCCTACAAAATACAAGGAAAAAAGCACCGAAAAAAAGTCGAAGATTCTTAAAAGAACCTTGCGTTCCGATACTTCAAAGTGTATATCCTTGCGTTTTTTCATTTAAATAATTCAAAATTTCGAAGCGCAAGTTAATAAATATTAACGAACTATCGGAGTAAATCTATCCACTGTTTTCGGATTACATTCCAATCGAAGCCTTTCACCAAATTGTGGGCATTGTTAACCAAAAGGTCAGATAATTCAGGCTCTGAGAAAAGTCTTTCAATTTGAAAAACCATAGCTTCCAAATCGTTATCGGCAACCAAAAGTGCATTTTTTTCGTGCTGCAACAAAAACGGAATACCGCCTACATCAGTAGAAACTACCGGCAAACCCAAAGCCATGGCTTCTATAACACTTACCGGTGTATTATCGAAATGGGTGGTATTGAGAAACAAATTGTAGTTTTTAGACAAATCTGTCCATTCTGCTTTGGTCAATTTTCCGGTGAAAGTGACTGCTACATTATACTCTTTAGTGAAAGCCACTGTGGCATCAAAACTCTCATCTTTCTTTGGGCCAACCATACAAAGTTCAGCTGTCGGAAATTGCTTTTTAAGAGCCAACAAAACTTTAACGGCTAAAATCGGATTGTAAATTTGAGAGAAGGAACGCACCCATAGAATTCTCGGCACATCAAACTTCCGGGTTTGAAAATCGTATTTCTCTAATTCTATAGAGTTGGGAATGTGAATTAAATTTGGATATCCTTTATCCTTAAATGCTTCAAAAAGATAGGGAGACGGCGCTATGTTTTGATAAGCATTTTTAAAAATCAAATCGCACCAATAGGGGCTTTTTTGGAGTCGGTTAGGCAGGTCGCCTCCATGCAATTTAGGAATATATTTTAAGCCCAACAACCTGCAAATTTGAGAGATAATAAAAGCATACCAGAAGTTTTTTGTACTGTAAGTATCAATCAAAACGTAATCAACTTTCTTGGCATAACGCAAAGTGACATAAACCATCTCTAACATTCGCAAAAAAATATTCTTTTGGGAAGAAGCATAGTATACGGTAAAACCTTCTGCTTCCAAAAACGAACCCAATGTTTCAATGGAAGTTGAAGTATTTCCGTGGTCCGACAATTTATTGCCTATGTACAAGAGGTTGCTCATCAAAATAAACTTTGATTAATGTTAAGGAATAGACAAAAGCCGCTGCCGACAATCTCATTGCAGCATGATTAATAGTCAGCAACCAAAATAACAGAAAACACCATAAAAAAATATGTTTTTTATTATCAAGGTAAAGTGCTATTGGAGTAAATAGCAATATCAACAAACCAATGACACCAAAAATCCCATGTTCGGCCATCATACGTGAAATTTCGTTGTGTGACAAGGTAATGTCTCCTCCCGAGATATCAGATCTGATTTCAACTCCTTTGGCCACACCAACACCAAAGATAGGGTTGTCTATAAACGAATTGATTTCGTTCGTAAAAATTTCCTCTCTACCGGTAAGTTGACTTTCTTTAACTTTTCCGCTGGCATCTTGATTGGCATATCGCTTTTCAATTAATCCATCGGTTTGG
>JBIIXM010000103.1:0-5821 GCA_044338435.1 Flavobacterium sp.
AATTCCATTGCTATTGCGGTGTTGGGATTGTATACGTTTATCCGTCTCAAAACAGCACAAATTCGTTTTCAGCCATACTTGTTGTTTCCCATCCTGCTGTACGTTTTAATGGCGTTGTCTTTTTGGTGGAGTATTGATCGGAGTTTAACCTTGCCGGCCTTGTCAAAAGAGCTTTCTTTGCTTTTAATTCCGCTGTTTTTTTGGCTTTTTGGCGGTATTTCACAAGAGAAAAAAGCTACTGTTCTAAAATACTATAGTCATTGTGTTTTGATTTTTGCCTTGTTTTATCTGTCAAAAGCAACTTTAAGGTATTTTGTAACGGGAAACTCAGATGTCTTTTTTTACCACGAATTAGTGACCAAAGATGTCAATGCCATCCACGTTTCGGTATATATGGCGGTCTCTTTTTTTTGGTTTTTAGCCAAGAGTACCAAAAAAACCTTTGACTATGTAGCCATGGCCATTTTACTGCTGATGGTGCTTTTGCTCTCTTCGGTTAACATCATTATCGCCTTTTTCGGATTAATCATCATTTATTTTTTAGCCTTCGCCAAAGTTTCCAAGCAAATGCGAATGAAAAATTTAATAGTGATGACAGTGCTTTTACTTTCCTTAGGATTCATAGGCAAAATTAAAGACCATTTGCATCGGGAATACGAAACCATTATGACCAACAGCACGGTTAACGACGTTATTTCTAAAGAAAAGAACAGTACTTTTTTCAATGTCAGCATTAAACAAGCGTGGACGCAAGACAAGTTCAATGAAAACGACTTTTTCCCGGGGACAGCATTTCGGGTTTACCAATTCAGATTATTTCTGGAAATGTTGGATGAAGATGCCATTTTTTGGAAAGGTTACGGACTCAATGCTTCTTATCCTAAAATAGAAGCCAAAGGATTAATTTACAATGTTTTTCAAGGTAATGCCTCTTTAGAAGGTTACCAAAAAAAGAACTTCCACAATCAGTATATTCAGAATTTTGCCGAGCTGGGCGTGTTTGGTTTCTTACTTTTGATTATTATCATTACGCTAACATTAAAAAAAGCCATTAAGTCAAAAGATTTTACCCATTTTGCTTTTGCATTTCTAATGATAAGTTTATTTTTGACGGAATCATTTTTATGGAGACAAAGAGGGGTGGTATATTTCACCATTATGTACTGCCTTTTTAATTCGGGGATTCCATTTCAAGGTCCCAAAACAGAACAAAAATTATGAAAAGAATATTAATTACCGGAGCCGCAGGATTTTTAGGTTCTCATCTTTGTGAACGATTTATTGCCGAAGGATACTTTGTGATTGGAATGGATAATTTAATCACGGGAGATTTAAAAAACATCGAGCATTTATTCAAAGAAAAAAACTTCGAATTTTACCACCACGATGTAACCAAGTTTGTCCATGTTCCTGGAAAAATAGATTATATACTCCATTTTGCCTCACCAGCCAGTCCGATAGACTATTTAAAAATTCCGATACAAACCCTTAAAGTAGGTTCTTTAGGAACACATAATTTATTGGGTTTGGCGCGAGTTAAAAAAGCCAGGATTCTGATTGCTTCAACCTCTGAAGTGTATGGAGATCCATTGGTGCATCCGCAAACCGAAGAATACTACGGCAATGTAAATACCATCGGACCAAGAGGCGTTTACGATGAAGCCAAACGCTTCCAAGAATCTATCACCATGGCTTACCATACTTTTCATGGCGTTGAAACCAGAATTGTTAGGATTTTCAATACCTACGGCCCAAGAATGCGTCTCAACGACGGTCGTGTAATTCCGGCTTTCATTGGTCAGGCTTTGAGAGGGGAAGACTTAACTATTTTTGGAGACGGAAGTCAAACCCGCTCGTTCTGTTATGTAACAGATCAGGTGGAAGGTATTTTCCGTTTGTTGCATTCGGATTATGTTTATCCGGTTAACATTGGTAACCCGGACGAAATCACCATCAAAGATTTTGCTGACGAAATCATCAAACTTACCGGAACCAATCAAAAAGTGGTTTACCATCCGCTACCGATAAACGATCCGTTACAGCGCCAACCCGATACTACCAAAGCCAAAGAAATTTTGGGATGGGAAGCCAAAGTGTCTCGTGAAGAAGGGATGAAATTAACGTATGACTATTTTAAATCGCTTTCAAGTGAAGAGCTTTTAAAAGAAGAACATAAAGATTTTAAAGGATATATCCATTAGTATTTATGGTTGCACAGCAAACAGGAAGATACTCAAAGTACATCAGACCAATTAGTGTGCTTTTTGATGTAATTACGCTAACGGTTTTAAGCCTGTTTTTCTTCAGAGATTTGAACGTTTCAGAAGTTAATTATGTCGTTTATCAAACCATTACATGGCTTTTGATTGCCGCTATTGTTGGGTATTATGAGGTTTTTCGTTTTACAACTCCTGTAGAAATCTTGTCCAAACTCATCAAGCAATTCAGCCTATTTCTGCTGGTGGTTATTGCTTTTTTCCCCTTCGCCAAAACCGCTATTTTTAGCGGAACTGTCATAGCCTATTTCGTAACGCTGAGTTTTATCATTATAGTTGCTTTTAAAAGTTTTCTTTTCATTTACCTTAAAAAGTACCGAATAACTACCGGAAGTAATTACCGTAATGCCATTATTATCGGTTATACGGCTGAAGCCATACGTTTGAAAGAAGTGTTTGACAACAGAAAGGATTACGGTTATCGATTTTACGGTTATTTTTCAGATAAGAAGCAAAATCCGGAAATTTCAGGTCGCGTAGAAGATATCAAAAAATATGTCATCGACAATAAAATAGATGAAATCTACTGTTCTCTGAATGAGATTTCCAACGAAAAACTAAAAGACCTTGTCGAATTTGCCGACGAACATAAAAAAGCCATCAAGTTCATCCCAGATACTAAAGAGATTTTCTCTAAAAATCTGAAGATTGACTATTACGAATTATTTCCCGTTTTATCGCTCCAAAAAACCCAATTGCACAATCCGCTCATCAAAGGCATTAAAAGAGCTTTTGACGTAGTTTTTTCCCTTTTTGTGATTGTTTTTCTCTTGTCTTGGCTCATTCCCATATTGGCCATTTTGATTAAACTGGAATCTAAAGGACCTGTTTTTTTCAAGCAAGGCCGACCGGGATTGGACGAAAAAGAATTCTTTTGCTATAAATTCCGTTCCATGCAGGTGAATCGATTCACGGAAAAAGAAGCATCCAAAAACGACCCAAGAGTTACCAAAATGGGTAAGTTTATGCGCAAAACCAGTATCGACGAACTGCCACAGTTTTTCAATGTACTTTTAGGAGATATGTCGGTAGTTGGTCCAAGACCGCATTTATGGTCCCAAAACAAAGCCTACGCCACCAGAATCAAAAAATATATGGTGCGTCATTACGTAAAACCCGGGATTACCGGACTGGCTCAGGTAAAAGGGTTCCGTGGCGAAATTGAAACCGAAGAAGATATGGTAAACCGCATCAAGTTAGACGTGTTTTACATCGAAAATTGGTCTATGGTTATGGACATGAAAATCATCATCCAAACGGTGATTAATATCTTTAAAGGAGAAGACAAAGCGTATTAAAAAACACCTTTCTCAATCAAATCTTTCAACTGATTATCTAAGTCAAAAGCAAGCTGTGCTTTATTAAAAATACGCGTTTTCATGAGGGCCAAATCGGCTTTGTTAAGTTGGGCAATGGCAACTAGTTTTTCATTCAGCGCTTCAAAATTTCCTACCGCAGCAACCCAACCTAAATGGTTTTCTTCCACGATGGTTTCGCCTTCTCCGCCGCCAAAGTACAAGACCGGAAATCCTAGCGCCGTATATTCAAAAATTTTGGAAGGAACCGAACCGTAAATTCGGGTTTTTAAAGGCACTAAAGCGATGTCAAAAGTCTGCAAATTTTCGTGTAATGCCTTTCTGTCCATCATGCCGTGATAGACTATTTTAGGGTTTTTTCCATCGGCTATGAGTGATTCAATCGCCGCTTTTTCTGCACCGTCACCAAACAAATGCAATTCGATATTCAAGTCTTTTAAATCGATTTGCTTAGACAATTCGGAAACGCCTTGGGCAATCCCTAAAAGTCCGGCAAAAAACAGCTTTGTCGGTTCGTTTTCGATGGTTTTCAAGGTAAAGACATCCGATTTATGATCGGGGAAATTGCGGTACAAAAATGCTTTTTTACTAGGGAAAAGCGTCTTGACGTGCGTGATGATTTCTTCGGATTGTCCAATTATAACCGTTGCCTTTTTGTAAATGAAACGTTCCATGAACAATGAAACTTTATGCGAAAACGAGCCTGCTTTTACTGCTTTAAGCTCTATGGCAGCCAACGGCCATAAGTCGGAAATATTGAGGATGATTTTTTTATTTTTAAGCGATAACATGAACACCGACAGAAACGATAACAATAATGGTGGCGATTGTACTACAACTTTTTTTGGTGTCTTGCGAAACAGCAAATAAGCCACCAGACACAACGAAAAGGACAAGACCGAAACAATCCGAACAAAAATATTCTTACTCACACTCGGATAAATCCATAGTCTTTTTACGGTAATGTTATCCCTGTTTTCAGTAACCGAAAATTTGCCTTTGTACTCCGGAAAGAGTTCGCCTTTTGGGTAATTTCCTAACGGACAAACCACGGAAACACGATAATTATTTTGGTGCAACTTCAACGCCAATTGCTCAATCCTATTGGCAGCAGCGCCTTTTTCGGGCGGATAATAATTGGATATAATGAGAATTTCTTCCATTACTTTTGCAAGAGGATTTCAATAATGCGTTCTGATGCTTTTCCGTCCCAGAGTTCCGGAACTCCGGCCGGTTTCGGACCATTCTTTAAAAAATCACCGAATAGTTTTTTTAAGTTTTCTATCGAAGTACCGACCAAAGTATTGGTCCCAATAGTTTGCGTTTCAGGTCTTTCGGTATTGTTGCGCATCGTAAAACACGGAACGCCCAAAACCGTAGTTTCCTCCGAAATCCCTCCGGAATCCGTAATTACGGCAAAGCTGTTTTTCACCAAAAACATAAAGTTCAAATAGCCTTGCGGTTCCACCATCAGCGTGTTTTTCAATGCAAGCGACCTATCGCCTAAAATAGCTTTGGTACGTGGATGTACCGGAAAAATTATTTTCTTCTCTCCGGCTAAAGCATCTATACCTTGCAACAAAATGAGTAATGATTGCGCTTCATCCACATTGGCTGGGCGATGAAGAGTTAAAACAATGTAATTTCCTGTGGTTAGTCCGAATTCGTCCCAAAAAACAGGGGCTGAGATTCGGTTTAAGTTTTGGGTTAAAGTATCAATCATTACGTTGCCCACAAAGTGGATATCGTTGGGATTAGCACCGTATTTGAGTAAGTTTTCCGAAGCCGTGGTCGAAGTGGTGAAAAAGTAATCCGTAATACTGTCGGTTACAATTCGATTAATTTCCTCCGGCATGCTCATATCTCCGGAGCGAATTCCGGCTTCAACGTGGGTAACCTTGATGTGACTTTTTTTGGCCACTATTGCACAGGCCATAGTTGAATTCACATCGCCAACCACCAACACCAAATCGCATGGATGCTGCTGTAACTCTTTTTCAAAAGCCACCATAATGGCGCCGGTTTGCTCGGCTTGCGTTCCGCTTTTTACTTCCAAATTGGCATTTGGATGCGGAATATTCAACTCTTCGAAAAAAGTATCGCTGAGGTTTTTATCGTAGTGTTGACCGGTGTGTACTAAACGGTAAGTGATGTCAATGCCTTCGTTTTGCTTTTTCTCAATAGCTTTAATGATAGGAGCAATTTTGATAAAATTCGGCCTTGCACCGG
>JBIIXM010000104.1:0-5778 GCA_044338435.1 Flavobacterium sp.
TACCTAGGATTTCAAAAGAGATTTCTCCTAACCAAAAAGCAGCAATACCATCATTATTGTCATCACAAACGTTATTGTAGATATTTGGTTGATTAAAACTTTGCGCTACTAAAAAAGAAGTCGCAAAAAATAAGATAAAAGTGAGTAGTTGTTTTTTCATTGGTTGGTTTTTTGATTGATGCTGTCCTTTTACCTTTTAAAAAAGACTACGCAATGTACAAAATTCCAATGAATTACACCTGAAAAAGGAACTTTTTAAAGAGGAAAATAAAAAACTACAAGTGTTATAAAGCAAAAAAGCCATCCCTAAAAAAGGGAAAGCTTTTCATTGGTCTAACTACTAAACCTGCTACGAGTTACAAAGTCGTAGCGAAACAACACAACTAATTTTAAATGCTTTTTTGGGACCTAAATTAGATTTTTAAAAAACCTATTTTGGGCAAAAAAGGATTTCATTTCTGAAATCCTTTCCCAATTTTAGCGGTCTGGACGGGACTCGAACCCGCGACCCCATGCGTGACAGGCATGTATTCTAACCAACTGAACTACCAAACCATCGCTTAATTGCGGTTGCAAATATACAACTGATTTTCTATTCTGCAACTTTTTTTTGCTAAAAAAATCAATTCTCTTTTGACAGGCTAACCAAACAATTGTTTTTCAACTAAGTATGTCGTTAAAATTTTTTCAAAACTTTCTTCAACCGCCACAGGAACGTACTTGATTTTATTTTGCGCACAAGTTAAGGCCAACGATTTAAAATAAGCCGCTACCTTTTCTTCATAGACTTCTTTTATACTGTCGGCGAAAATATTAATCTGCTCACCTGTTTCCAAATCGATGAATTTGCGCGGTGCATTGTCGAAATTGAAGTTGATTTCGGTTTGTTTGTCGATGACATGAAAAACCACTACCCGATGCTTGTCGTGTTTCAAATGCTGTAATGCATTGAACAACGCCTCGGATTTGCTGTCATTAGCGTTAGGATCAAACATATCTGTAAACAAGATAATCATAGAACGGCGGTGCATTTTTTCAGCTATTTGGTGTAAATAGGTAACCGTATCCGTGCTTCTGGCCTGTTTTGGATTTTCCAATAAATCTTCCAACTTATTCAAAATCATTCGATGGTGTCTATCACTGCCTTTTTCGGGCGCGTAATATTCGTAAGTATCCGAATACACACTGAGTCCGACGGCATCACGCTGCTTTTTAAGCAAGTTCATCAAGACTGCGGAAGCCAAGACCGAAAAACCGATTTTGTTGTGGTAAAATGGCGCGTTTGACGCCAACTTTGGGTAATGCATGGAAGATGAGTTGTCGATAATTAAATGACAACGCAAATTGGTTTCTTCCTCGAATCGCTTAGTATATAAACGGTCGGTTTTGGCGAATAGTTTCCAATCGATGTGTTTGGTGCTTTCGCCGTTATTATACACTTTATGTTCGGCAAACTCGGCGGAAAATCCGTGAAAAGGCGACTTGTGCATGCCCGAAATAAAGCCCTCTACGACTTGATTAGCGAGCAGTTCCAAATGCTTGAAACCGGAAACGAGTTCTTTTTGTGCTTCAATCTTCATAAGTCAAATATAAGGATTTGAAATTTGAAATTGCTTAGAAAGCATTGCTAAAAAATGCTAAACGTGACTATAGCCCCGATGGGAGCAAGCTACCGTGTAGCGCGGACAGCGGGACGACTTTTCCCAAACACTGCCAATGCTGAGCTCCTGAAAATAAAAAAGGCCTAACTTTCGTTAGACCTCAGTTTTCTTTTTCATGGTATTTTACAACAAAGCGTCGATAGCGTCGGTGTAGGTTTTTTTAGGCGCAACGCCTACTTGACGGCCAACCACTTCACCGTTTTGGAACACCAAAACCGTTGGAATATTACGCACACCGTATTTGGCAGCGAATTCCTGATTGGCATCTACGTCTACCTTGCCTACTATTGCTTTGCCTTCGTATTCTGAGGAAATTTCGTCGATTACCGGTCCAACCATACGACAAGGCCCACACCAAGCCGCCCAAAAATCAACCACTACCGGTTTGTCTGCTTTTAATACTACCTCTTCAAAAGTAGCATCTGTAATTGCTAAAGCCATATTATATATTTTTAAATTACTTTATTATTTGTTGCCAAAATTAGGCAATTTATTTGATTATTAAATGTTAAAAAAATCAGTTTTGGCTATCAAAGCATTACCAGAATTGATTTGTTAGTTAAGGCTGAATTTGACGTTCATTTTTTCTAACTCCGTCAACAATTCGTTGGAAATTCGGATTTTCAATTTGCGACTCGGCAAAGAAACTCGCGTGGCTATTTGTACTTGTTCTTCTACCACCGGCATATCCATCACAACTTCTTCAGTGTTATCGGAATCTGCAATTAATTCCTCGTCAACTACAACTTTGGGTAACGGTTCGATAGGTTTGAGTACTTTTTCAAATTCCATCACTTCAAACGTAACGGTATGATCTCCTTTATTGGTTGTAAACAATTGGTTGAGTTGATGGATAAATTCCGTTTGCAGCTCATGAATGTCCATTTGGATGCTTAGCTTTTTGGCAAATTGAGGCAATACATCTTGTAACTGTTTTACATCCATGAATTGAATTCGGGGATCCGATTTTTTACCGGTTTCTCGGTTCACCCAGCCGTCTTTTACAGTAACTTTAAAATATACAAATTGGTTGTTTACTAAGAAATGGCGGAACTTGAGATACTCTTCATCAAAGATTCTGAATTCGTGACTTTCATCGTAACCTTCTAAGGTGAACATCGCCCAATCTTTGCCGTTTTTGGCAGTTTTGTATTGCACATTGGTCACGATTCCGGCGAAAGTGAGCGTCTTGCCTACAAAATTATTGAGATTTTTTAAATTCTCTAATTTGCTGTTGCAGAAGTATTTCATTTCAAATTTAAAATCGTCCAGCGGATGACCGGAAATGTAAATCCCGACTACTTCTTTCTCTTTGGCCAACTTTTCCATAGTACTCCATTCCTCGCAAGGCGGAACGGTTGGTTCGGCTATTTGTACATCGCTGGCATCGCCGAAAAGGCTGACTTGCGAAGAGTTTTCGTTTTCCTGAAACTTGGCACCATAACGCATGGCTTTTTCGTAAAACGTAATATTATCGCCATCGGTGTGGAAATATTGCGCTCTATGTGTATCGCTGAAACAATCGAAACCACCGGCTAAGGCTAAGTTTTCGAATGCTTTTTTATTGGCGGCGCGCAAATCAATGCGTTTGGCCAAATCAAAAATCGATTTGTAGTTGCCTTCTTTACGATTTTCAACTATAGTTTGTACAGCGCCCATTCCGACGCCTTTAATGGCCCCCATTCCGAAACGCACCGCATAGTTTTCATTTACAGTAAACTTATAGTAACTTTCATTCACATCGGGACCGAGTACTTGCAAGCCCATTCGCTTACATTCTTCCATAAAGAATGACACTTGCTTGATATCGTTCATGTTATTCGACAATACCGCTGCCATATATTCGGCCGGATAATGCGCTTTTAAATAAGCCGTTTGGTAGGCAATCCAAGCATAACAAGTAGAGTGCGATTTATTGAAAGCATACTGTGCAAACGCTTCCCAGTCTTTCCAAATTTTTTCCAATTTTTCAGCATCATGACCGTTCGCCACCGCTTGGTCGATGAACTTGGATTTCATTTTATCCAAAACATCTTTTTGCTTTTTCCCCATGGCTTTACGCAGTACGTCGGCATCACCTTTGGAGAAATTGGCGAGTTTTTGCGACAAAAGCATTACCTGCTCTTGGTAAACGGTAATCCCGTAAGTGTCTTTTAAATATTCTTCGCAGGCTTCAAGGTCGTAGACAATTTCCTCTTCGCCATTTTTACGTCGAACGAAAGATGGAATGTATTCCAGCGGTCCCGGACGATAGAGTGCGTTCATGGCAATCAAATCGCCAAAAACAGTTGGTTTTAAATCCTTAAGGTATTTTTGCATCCCGGGCGACTCGTATTGGAAAATCCCAACCGTTTCGCCTCTTTGGAACAACTCATACGTTTTGACATCATCTATCGGTAACGCATCCGGATCGAGTTCTATCCCGGTTCTGTATTTTACTAATTTTACGGTATCTTTAATCAGCGTTAGGGTTTTCAACCCCAGGAAGTCCATTTTAAGCAAACCGGCACTTTCTACCACCGAGTTGTCAAACTGCGTGACATACAAATCCGAATCCTTGGCCGTGGCCACCGGAACGAAATTCGTAATATCATCCGGGGTAATAATCACACCACAGGCGTGAATTCCGGTATTCCTTAGATTTCCTTCTAATATTTTAGCTTGCTGAATGGTTTCACTACCTAAGTCGTTGCCGTTGGCGAGTTCAATCAACTCTTTGACTTTATCGTATTCTTCGGCTCTGAGTGCCGCTTTGAGTTTGTCGTTATCGAGGGTGAAGATTTTAGCCAGATTCAGAGTCGTCGGAATCAACTTGGCGATTTTATCAGCTTCAAATAATGGCAAATCCAATACACGCGCTGTATCACGGACTGAGGATTTGGCCGCCATCGTTCCATAAGTAATAATTTGCGCTACTTGTTTCGAACCGTATTTGTTGATTACGTAATCCATAACACGACTTCGCCCTTCATCATCAAAATCGATATCAATATCGGGCATCGACACACGATCGGGATTTAGGAAACGCTCAAATAGCAAATCGTACAGTAACGGATCGATGTTGGTTATGCCGAGACAATACGCTACCACAGAACCTGCTGCGGAACCACGTCCCGGACCAACCGAAACGTCCATTTGGCGGGCAGCCGCTATAAAATCTTGTACAATCAAAAAGTAGCCCGGATATCCGGTGTTTTCGATGGTCTTTAGTTCGAAGTCCAAGCGCTCCTGAATTTCCGGTGTGATTTCGCCATAACGCTTTTTAGCACCTTCGAAAGTCAGATACGCCAAGTATTTGTTTTCCCCACGTTTACCGCCGTCGAGGGCATCTTCGGGCACTACAAATTCCTCCGGGATATCGAATTTTGGCAAGAGCACTTCTCGCGACAAATCGTATATTTCAATTTTATTGACAATTTCTTCGGTGGTGACGATGGCTTCCGGCAAATCATGGAAGAGCTTTTTCATATCGTTACTCGATTTGAAATAGTATTCCTGATTGTTAAAACCATAGCGATAGCCGCGACCGCGACCTATAGGCGTTGATTGTTTTTCGCCGTCTCGCACACACAATAAAATATCGTGAGCATTGGCATCTTCCTTATTAATGTAAAAAACATTGTTGGTGGCCACCGTTTTTACGCCGTGTTTTTTGGCTAAAGCAATGAGCGAGGCATTCACCCTATTTTCATCTTCTTGATTGTGGCGCATCAACTCGATGTAGAAATCCTCCCCGAATTGTGCTTTCCACCAAAGGAGTGCTTCTTCAGCTTGGTTTTCACCTATATTTAAAACTTTACTCGGAATTTCTCCATAGAGATTTCCGGAAAGGACAATAATATCTTCTTTGTATTCTTGGATGACTTTCTTGTCAATTCGAGGCACATAATAAAACCCTTCGGTGTAAGCGATAGAGGATAATTTGGCCAAATTGTGATACCCTTTTTTGGTTTTGGCCAAAAAGACAATTTGATAACCGTTGTCTTTGCGCGATTTGTCTTTTAAATCATCACACACATAAAACTCGCATCCTACTATAGGTTTTACGATAGTTTCTGTTGGGTTTTCTCCGTTTTCTTCAGCTTGTTTGTTTTTGGCTTGTGCCGATTTGTTGTGC
>JBIIXM010000105.1:0-5768 GCA_044338435.1 Flavobacterium sp.
CATTTCAACTGAAATGGGTTTATTATTTGGCGAAATTCGGCTACCTTTTGTAGACTATGAAATTAAACAATTGTTATTTTTCCTCCTATTGATGTTAAAGTTAAGAGCTGAAGTTGTAATTGCCTTACTTTTATCTTTTAAAATTTAATGCTATGTTTTTGTGTTTTTTTATATCTTTTATGATGAATTCGACTCTCCTTTTTGATTTTAATGAGAAAAGCAATATTGATGTTTGGAATATTGTGGATGATGGGGTAATGGGTGGGCTTTCTGCTAGTCAAATTGCTTTAGATCAGAGTGGAAATGCGGTCTTTAGCGGCTTTGTTACTACAGAAAACAATGGGGGATTTTGCTCGGTACAATACAATCTTAAAACAATTATTTTACAGCAAAAAACATTTTTCAGTATTCGATTAAAAGGGGATGGCAAAAAGTATCAGTTTAGGGTGAAATCAAAAAACAACGATTACTTTTCCTATATCTATGAGTTTCAAACCACAAACGACTGGCAAAATATTGAAATTCCTATTACTGAAATGTATGCTTCTTTTAGAGGTAGAACACTGAATATTCCTAATTATGATGGAACAAGTTTGGCGCAGCTGGCTTTTTTAATCAGCAATAAGCGGAATGAAAATTTCAAATTGGTGATTGATAAAATTGAAGTGAAATAAAAAAGCCAAACTTATATTCAAGTTTGGCTTTGTGTATTATCTTGTAATTGTTTGTTTCCTATCCGGTCCAACCGAAACAATCTTTATTGGTACTTCGACTTCTCTTTCTATGAATTCGATATACTCTTTTAATTCTATCGGTAGCGCATCGTAAGTCGTCATTCCGGTTAAATCTGCCTGCCAGCCTTTGAATTCGGTATAAATCGGTGTTACGTTTTCTTCTTCGATATTGTAAGGCAAATGGTGAATCACTTCGCCTTTGTAGTTGTAAGCGGTACAAACTTTAAGCGTATCAAAGCCAGAAAGTACATCGCCTTTCATCATCATCAATTGGGTTACGCCGTTAATTTGGATAGCGTATTTCAAAGCCACTAAATCCAACCAACCGCAACGTCTTTTTCTGCCGGTTACCGAGCCGAACTCGTTACCCACTTTGGCCATAATATCGCCATCTTCACCAAAATCTTCCGTTGGGAAAGGTCCGGAACCTACACGAGTGGTGTACGCTTTGAAAATACCGTATACTTCTTTGATTTTGTTGGGAGCGATTCCTAAACCGGTACAAGCGCCGGCTGCTGTGGTGTTCGAAGAAGTTACGAAAGGATATGTTCCGAAGTCAACGTCTAATAACGAACCTTGAGCGCCTTCGCAAAGAATAGATTTACCGGCTTTTTGGGCTTGTGCCAAATATTCCTCACTGTCGATGAAAGTGAGTTTTTTCAAATCTTCAACAGCTTCAAAAAATTCTTTCTCTAATTCCGGTAAGTTGTATTGAATATTCACGTCGTAAAACGCAATCATGGCTTCGTGTTTATCAGCCAAAGCACGGTATCTTTCTTTGAAGTCGGCTAATTCGATATCGCCTACGCGAATTCCGTTACGCCCGGTTTTGTCCATATATGTTGGTCCGATACCTTTTAAGGTGGAACCGATTTTGGCTTTGCCTTTTGCAGCTTCTGACGCAGCATCTAATAATCGATGTGTCGGTAAAATCAAATGGGCTTTTCTGGAAATAATCAATTTCGATTTCAAATCGAGGTTGAACTTGGCTAAGCCATCAATTTCACTTTTAAAAACTACCGGATCAATTACGACTCCGTTTCCGATAATATTGATGTTGTTACTGTGGAAAATCCCTGAAGGAATGGTTCTTAAAACGTGTTTGATGCCGTCAAATTCCAAAGTGTGTCCGGCATTTGGTCCGCCTTGGAAACGCGCAATAATGTCGTATTTTGAAGTTAGTACATCGACAATTTTTCCTTTTCCTTCATCGCCCCATTGTAATCCGAGTAGTAAATCTACAGTCATTGTGTGTTTGTTGTTTGTAGTTGTGTTGTTTATGGTTGTGTTGTTGTTTTTTTAGTAGCGTAAAAATACAACGAGTGGTTGTGAATGTCAATCCCGAAGATGTCTTCAATAGTTTGTTTGATGGTTTGTATTCTCGGATCGCAAAACTCAATCACTTCGCCGGTATCGGTCATGATAACGTGGTCGTGTTGTTTGTCGAAATACGATTTCTCATAATGCGCTTGGTTTTGCCCAAATTGGTGTTTGCGCACCAAACCACAATCTAACAAAAGCTCAATGGTGTTGTACAAGGTTGCTCTCGACACACGGTAGTTTTTGTTTTTCATTTTGATGTACAAATTCTCGATGTCAAAATGTTCTTCGCTATCGTAAATTTCCTGAAGAATCGCATAGCGTTCAGGTGTTTTACGATGTCCGTTGTTTTCCAAGTACAGCGTAAAAACATTTTTTACGGTCTCTTGATTTTTTAAATTATCGGATGCAATTTGTGTCATGGCGCAAAGATAGTTTTTAGTTTAAAAGTTTAAAAGCTTAACGGATAAAACTTCAGTTGAAGTTTTAAACGAGTTGTTGATAACGAGTGGTTTCCTAATTGGTATATACCCGCGTAACTTTATCCACGCCGTCAATCTTTTTGATATTGTCTATCAGCTTTTTCAGTATGTTGTTGTTTTGTACAATCACCGAAACTTGACCGTTAAAAATCCCTGCATCACCACTCAACGATATACTTTGAATGTTCACGTGCATGTTATTTGAGATGACTTTGGTCAGTTCGTTGGTCAATCCTAAACTGTCCATACCGGTAATTTTGAGTGTGGCTTTGAATTCCTGTTGGGTCGAATCAATCCACTTGGCCGGCATGATACGATAGGCATAATTAGATTGCAGTGTAATGGCATTCGGACAATCCTTTTTGTGGACTTTAATCCCTTCGTTAATCGTAATAAATCCGAAAACTTCATCGCCGGGAATTGGGTTACAACAACTGGCTAATTTGTAATCGAGTTTGTCTTGTTCGGTACCGAAAACCAACAAATCGTAGTTTTTACTTAATTCTTGTTTGTTGATTTCATCCGGATTCGAGCTTGGAGAACGTTTGATTTTACTCTTGAAGAAGTTCATCAAACTGTTGCTCTTTTGTGCGGCAAAGTCTTTTAGCTGTTGGTTCTCTATCGAACCTATACCCACGCGGTAAAACAAATCCAAGCTGGTTTTGAGTTTGAAAAAATTAACCAATTCGTTTACCACACTTTCATTCAAAGTAATCTTTAAATGTTTCAGTTTACGAGTCAGCAATTCTTTTCCGTCTTCGGCGATTTTCTTGGTGTTTTCGTTGAGTACGTTTCGTATTTTATTTTTGGCGCGAGAAGTCGTTACATAATCCAACCAGTTAATCGTTGGCTTTTGATGCACCGAAGTGATTACTTCAATTTGATCTCCGCTTTTCAATTCGTGATTCAGCGGAACTAATTTTCCATTTACACGCGTTCCTCGGGTTTTGATTCCGATTTCCGAGTGTATACTGAAGGCAAAATCTAAGGAAGTCGCGCCTTTGGGCAGCGATTTGATTTCTCCTTTCGGCGTAAAGACGAAGATTTCTTTGGCGTATAAGTTCATTTTGAAATCTTCCACAAAATCTACAGCATTGGTTTCCGAACTTTCCAAAGCTTCTTTGAGCAAGTTCAGCCAAACGTCCAAACCGCTTTCTTCGGTAGCGCCTTGTTTGTATTTGTAGTGTGCTGCGTAACCTTTTTCGGCAATTTCGTCCATACGCTCGCTGCGTACCTGAATTTCCACCCAACGACCTTTCGGTCCCATAACAGTAATGTGTAAGGCTTCGTAGCCTGTCGATTTGGGTTGGGAAATCCAATCGCGCAAACGACTCGGACTCGGACGATAATGATCGGTTACGATGGAATAAATCTTCCAAGCCAAGAACTTTTCGTCGTGTAAATTGGATTTGTAAATGATGCGTAACGCAAATTTGTCGTATACCTCATCGAAAGTCACATTTTGAGCCGCCATTTTTCTGCGGATGGAATAAATGGACTTCGGACGACCTTTAATGGTGTATTCGATGCCTTCTTCGTTGAGTGATTTTTTCAATACGTCCGATATCGTAGCGATGTAAGCGTCTTGTTCTTCCTTGGTTTCTTTGATTTTGCTGACAATATCACGGTAAACTTCCGGTTCGGTGTATTTTAAACCCAAATCTTCCAGCTTGGTCTTGATGTTGTACAATCCCAATCGATGGGCGAGTGGCGCATAAATATAAAGCGTTTCCGAAGCAATTTTGACTTGTTTGTATTCCGGCATGGAATCCATAGTTTGCATATTATGCAAGCGATCGGCAATTTTGATTAGAATTACCCGAACATCATCGTTTAAGGTCAGCAACATTTTGCGGAAGTTTTCCGCTTGCATCGAAATGTTCATGTCTTTTTTGACCTGCGCAATTTTGGTCAATCCTTCTACCAAGTGGGCAATTTTCGGATTGAACATGCGCTCGATGTCTTCCACCGTCACGTCGGTATCTTCTACCACATCGTGCATTAAGGCTGCGGCTATACTGCTGGCGCCCAAACCAATTTCGGAGGCTACAATTTTAGCCACACCAATCGGATGGAAAATATAGGCTTCACCGGATTTGCGGCGTTGGTCTTTGTGGGCATCCACAGCCACGTCAAAAGCTTTGCGAATCAGCTTTTTGTCGGCATCCGTCAGTGTTTGGTAACTGATGCGGAGCAATTCTTTGTATTCACGGGCAATTGCCTTGTTTTCTTCTTCTAAATCAATCTCAATCATAGCCTAATCTTCAATTCACTAAAAATAGGAATAAATGATGAAAATTCCAAGCACTAAAATCTTGAAATTTTAACGCCTAATCGGATACTATTTTACCCTGAGAAAATCCAAATCGTGAAAGTCATAACTGAAATCCGTCATAGGCGAAATGGCTTTCATTTTGAAGTGATTTATTGTGCCATCGGCATCCAAATCGAAGAAAATGTGTGCATCGGCATTGAAACTTCTCACGTTCCATTTCACCACAAAACTGCGGTCTTTTTGCCAGAAGATTTCGCCCACCAATCGCTTAGAACGTTTGGAGGCAAAGTACCATTTGCCTTTTTGCTCGTAAATCGTCACTTCCCCAAACCAATTGTCTTTGAAAGTTCCGGTATATTGTTTGAAATCTATTTTAGTTTTCGCTGTCAAATTCTGATTGACTTCGGCCCAAACTTCATCGGTTACTTTATCAGCGTTGTCTTCTTTGGCTCGTCGTTCCTGCCCGAAATACGCCAAATGATCAAACTTCGGCAAGCCCAAATAACTGTCTTTTATGGTGTTCGAAATCACAGTAAAGGCCGCACCGTTTTGTTGGTTGGTCAATACGATGATGCCCAATTTTACATCCGGAATCATGATGGTTTGTGTTACAATGCCATCCAAACCGCCGGTGTGCGACACTTGCAAATGGCCGTTGATGTCTTCTAAGCGCCAGCCCAAACCGTAACTGCGAAAATTAGAACTGTACGGATGCGGATTGTTCATGGGTAAGATGGTTTGCGGCGTCCACATTTCTTTCCACTGTTTTTCGGAGAATAGTTGTTGGTTTTCGCCATATTTTCCGTGGTTCATTTGTACAATCAACCAATGGCTCAAGTCGTTTACCGAAGCATACAATCCGGCCGCTGCATCAAAAATCGGATTGGTGTAACGCGGTACAATTTCGAGCTTTCCGTTGGTTGGTACATGCGGTACAACTACATTGGTGGTGTCTTT
>JBIIXM010000106.1:0-5699 GCA_044338435.1 Flavobacterium sp.
TGAGTGCCGATTTTTCTTCTTTGGTAATGTTGGCAATTTTTTCGGCTATGGCTCTCGCCTTGGCTTCAAAGGTTTCCTGGGCCACAGTTTTGTTCGCTAAAAGGCATAAAAAGAGTGCTAAGTAAATGGTAAAATTTCTCATGGTAATTAATTTAAATATGATTAATGATTGTTATTCGTTGTTTCGATTGGCCAATGCCACTTTCACTTCTTGGTAGTTTTTGTTGATTTTTTGCAGCATTTTTTCGCGGAAGCTGTACTCGACTTCGCCGTCTACTTGCGACAGCAGGCTTTTGGCATCCACTTTTACAGTCGCAGTTTTGTTGGTTGATTCTTTGACTTTATGGTCTAAATCGGCTAACAAACTTTCGTCGGATTTGGCTTTGACTTCTTTTCGGATAACGATTTCTTTTTGCTCCATTATTTTGGGCAACTCTTTAAGTGCTACATCCGAAGAAACTTGGTATTCGATGGCTTTGTCTCTGATGATTTGATTGGATTTTGGTGATTGATTGATGATTGGAACTCCTTGACGATTAGTTCTTTTTTGTTGCCCTTCGACTGCGCTCAGGGTGACATTGTTGTGGGTTGTGGGTTGAACATCCGAAGCGACTACTGCTTCATTTTGTTTTTGACTTTCAACAATTGGCGATGGTATATTTTTAGTAGGATTTCGAACCGTATCGGTTTTAGGCTCCGTTCCTACTATTGTATTCGGAGTATTGATTACAGTATCGTTTTGATTGAAAAAAAACAAACCAAGCGTTACCAAAACCAAAATACCGGCAGCAATAAACAAAAAGCCAAAAGGTTTTCTTGTTTTTTTTTCTTCGGCTACCGAAAGCATCGCATCCAATCGGTCCCAAGCTTGGGCGGACGGCTGAATTTCTCTAGCATTCAGTTGGTCTCTGAATTGTTTTTCTATATTATTCGGTTCCATTGTGGTAATTTTTTAATTTAATAATGTGGTCTTGGAGTATTTTTCGAGCATGAGACAATTGCGATTTCGAGGTGCCTTCACTAATGTTGAGCATGGTCGCTATTTCGTGATGCTTGAATCCTTCAATAGCATACAAATTGAAAATCATACGATAGCCATCGGGTAAATTGTCAATTAAAAACTGAATATCTTCCACCGAAAACTGACTTTCAATATTGTTGTGTCGCTCTTCGAAATAAGTCTCGTCTTCAATAAACTTCACTTTCTTTTGCACTCGGATAAACGAAATACACTCGTTAATCATAATGCGACGAATCCAACCTTCGAAACTGCCTTTGTGTTCAAAATTTTTCAGATTGGTAAACACTTTCATAAACGCCGTAATCATAATATCTTCCGCTTGGTGCACATCTTTAATGTACTGACGGCAAACACTCAGCATTTTAGGAGCGAATTTCGAATAAATCTGATGTTGCGCATGCCGATTGTTTTCGACAGCCAATTCGATCAATTCTTTCTCGTCTTTATGTAAGTTGATTACTTTCAAAACTATTGGTTAGTGTTTCTATTAGCATAGACGAATGTCGATGAAAAAGGGTTGCATCATCATTTGAAATTTTTTCAATTTGGAGATTTAAAAATCAAAAACCCCAGTAAAACAAAGGCTTTGCAGTGGCCAATATTTTTAAAAAAATTATTTTTTTCTTTCAATAACGTAATTCACCATGAGTGAAAGCGCATCTCTGTATTCGGATTGGGGAAAATTTTGAAGAATTTGGAGTGCTTCTTCCTGAAACTGCAACATTTTTTGCTCGGCATATTGCAAACCGTTTTTGTCTTTGACGAATTGGATAACTTCCTTAACGCGTTTCTTGTCCTTATTGTGATTTTTAATCGAATTGATACACCAACTCTTTTCTTTATCGGTACAATGGTTCAATGCATAAATGAGTGGCAAGGTCATTTTTTGTTCTTTGATGTCGATTCCGGTGGGTTTGCCGATAGCGTCATCGGTATAATCGAATAAATCGTCTTTGATTTGAAATGCCATGCCAATCAACTCGCCGAATTTTCGCATCGCTTCTACCTGAGTTTCATCTTCCGAAACCGATTTGGCGCCTAACGCACAACAGGAAGCAATTAAAGTAGCGGTTTTTTTGCGGATGATTTCGTAATAGACTTCTTCTACGATGTCCAGTCTTCTTGCTTTTTCGATTTGCAGTAATTCGCCTTCACTCATTTCGCGAACCGCTACCGAGATAATGCGAAGCAAATCAAAATCGCCATAATCAATGGAAAGCAATAGTCCTTTAGACAACAAGTAATCGCCGACTAAAACGGCAATTTTGTTTTTCCACAACGCATTGATGGAGAAAAATCCGCGACGTCTGTTGCTGTCGTCTACCACATCATCGTGCACTAAAGTTGCGGTGTGAATCAACTCGATTACCGAAGCTCCGCGATAAGTCCGTTCGTTTACTTCGCCTTTCTCAGAGAGCATTTTGGCTACCAAAAAAACAAACATCGGGCGCATTTGTTTGCCCTTGCGATTAACAATGTAATAGGTAATTCGGTTTAACAGCGCCACCTTAGAAGTCATGGATTCGTAGAACTTTTTTTCGAAAAGTTCCATTTCGGCTTGTATGGGCTGTTTTATTTGCGAAGTGATATTCATCTGCGGTACAAAAATAAAGAATTTGAGTGAAGTTTACTATACTATCAACACGCTTAATTTTGTGCAATACCTTTACTATTTAGCCCTGATTGGAGTGAAAATCGCCTGATTTTGGTTCGTACCAAAATTAGGCATTGTAACGGAAAGCAGGAATATGGCCGGCAAAAATGCGCTTGCCACTCGCTCCTGACAAGGCCAATTGCATTAGGATTTATTCGCCAATTGACCACAAGCCGCATCAATATCTTTGCCGCGAGAACGGCGTACCTTGGCTACGATGTCGTTGCGTTCCAAAGCGGTAATGTAATGGTTGATGGCTTCTTCCGAGGCTTGTTGGAACTCGCCGTCATCAATAGGATTGTATTCGATTAAATTGACTTTACAAGGCACGTATTTGCAAAACTTGACCAAAGCATCTACCGAAGCTTTATCGTCGTTAATGCCTTTCCAAACCACATATTCATAAGTCACTTTGCTTTTGGTTTTGTGATACCAGTACTGCAAGGCTTCTCTCAATTCAGTTAAAGGAAAATTTTTGGTAAACGGCATGATATGATTTCGAGTCGATTCGATAGCCGAATGCAAAGAAACGGCCAGCTTGAATTTAACTTCATCATCCGCCATCTTTTTAATCATCTTAGAAACGCCCGAAGTAGAAACCGTAATGCGTTTGGGCGACATGCCTAAGCCTTCTTCCGAAGTAATCATATCGATGGCTTTCATCACATTGTTGTAGTTCATCAACGGCTCTCCCATCCCCATAAAAACAATGTTGGATAACGGTCGGTTGTAATACAAACGACTTTCTCTGTCGATGGCTACTACTTGATCGTAAATCTCGCCCGGTTCTAAATTTCGCATTCTTTTTAAACGAGCGGTAGCACAAAAATTACAGTCTAAACTACAGCCAACCTGACTGGAAACACAAGCTGTAGTTCGGGTTTCGGTCGGAATTAAAACACTTTCCACCACTAAGCCGTCGTGCAAACGAACCGCATTTTTTACGGTGCCGTCTTCGCTGCGTTGCATTTGATCGACTTGAACATGGTTGATCACGAAGTATTTTTCCAACATGGCGCGCGTTTCCTTAGATACGTTAGTCATATCGTCAAAACTGTGCGAAGCTTTGCTCCACAGCCACTCGTACACCTGATTGCCGCGAAAGGCTTTGTCGCCGTTGGCTACAAAAAAATCACGCAATTGGGTTTTGGTCAAACTTCGGATGTCTTTTTTCTCGATTTCCATGGCGCAAAGTTAAGTTAATTTGTGCGCAATTAAAATTGCAAAAATTTAACATTTAAAATTTGTAAGATTATTATATGCTTTCTACTTTAGTAGGACTAATAGTAAAATTTTTAATTTATTTGAAAGCAAAGTCAATTTTATTTATTTTTTTGTTGAGTACAATACCTACAATGGCTTTAAATTGTAGTTTATCATGTACCCAATATTTCCCAAATAGCACTCAATACTACACCTACACTTGGACACAAACAGGTACTACTTGTAGACTGCCATCTAGTGGAAATGTAAACTATTCCATTTCGGGAAAGTTGAAAGGCAGCAACAAAGTACTTTTTATAGATAGCGGTGAATGCCATGTTAATGATGTAGTTTGTTAATTTAAATCTATATTTATGAAAAAAACACTTTTAATTTTCTTAGGCTTTTCGTTATTGTCATCTTGTAGTGAAAAAGAAAACAAAATTGATACCGAAAAAATTGATACAAAAAAAACATATTTGAAAATTGACGATCTTGACTACAGAGGACAACTTCCTTATATACAGACAGATGACACGTTAGATGTAAACAAAGTCAACATCAAATTTAAAGTAAAAGAAATAGTTAAAAATGAAAATGCTGATTGGAAAGTGCTTGACAATTTTTTTAATCAAAATTTAACCTCATTTGAAAGCCAATATTTATCTTATCTGATTCTTTCAAAAAAAGATCTCATTAAAGAATACAAAAGTAATCAAACTGACGAGCTGCGAGTAAAATTGATTTTTCATTTAGACAATCTGATAAAAAATGAAAACGTTGGTTATTGTTTGCTTTACAATAGTTTAATCTCTCTTAAAAATAGTAACCCAGATTATGTAAAACAGAAAGCAATAATTATTTCAAACTATTCAAAAAAAGACAAATATCATTCGGAAATACTTAATGATGAAAATTATGAGAATGATCCGATAATGTCTAAATATTTTAAAAAAATAAAAGAAAACTATTCCTTCCTAAAAAGGATTGAAACTTTAAAATAAATTAAATAAAACCTCATTTACATGGGGTTTTATTATTTTTACAAAAAAGATATGCATTTCCTTTCCGACGAATTAGACGATTATGTAACCCAACATTCGCAAGACGAACCCGAATTATTGGCGCAATTGAACCGTGAAACCCATTTGAAAATCTTGCAACCGCGCATGTTGAGCGGTCATTTTCAGGGCAGGGTTTTGAGTATGTTATCGAAAATCATCCATCCGACCAATATTTTGGAAATCGGTACTTATACGGGTTACGCGACTTTGTGTTTGGCGGAAGGTTTAGCGGAAAACGGAACGATTGACACCATAGACGTGAATGAAGAATTGGTGGATTTCCAACGAAAATATTTCGACCGCAGCCAATGGCGTAATCAAATTTTCCAACATTTAAGTCCGGCTTTGGACATTATCCCGACTTTGGGTAAAAAATACGATTTGGTGTTTATTGATGCCGACAAGGACAATTACATCAACTACTTCCACGCTATTGTTCCGATAATGAATAAAGGTGGCATTATCTTATCCGATAACGTGTTGTGGAGCGGCAAAGTGGTAGAAGAAGTAAAAGCCAACGACAGAACAACCAAACTCCTTATGGAATACAATCAGTTGCTGAAAAATGATCCGAGAGTGGAAACTGTTTTATTGCCTATCCGCGATGGACTAACCGTGTCTAGAGTTAAGTAAAAATTAGAAGTACAAATTACGAAGTACGAAGGATGTATTTTGCGTACAACTTGTAAGCCAAATAACCGCTGGTAGCTCCAAAGGCGTAACCGGTTACAATATCCGAAGGAAAATGCAACCCAAG
>JBIIXM010000003.1:0-23246 GCA_044338435.1 Flavobacterium sp.
TTTGTTCACGTGCATCATCGCTACAATAATATTTTCGGCCGAAGCTACTAAATCCATGGCGCCACCCATTCCTTTGACCATTTTACCCGGAATTTTCCAGTTGGCAATGTCACCGTTTTCGGCGACTTCCATAGCGCCTAAAATAGTTAAATCTACTTTTTGACTGCGGATCATGCCAAAACTGAAAGCAGAGTCAAAGAAACTCGCTCCCGGTAAAGTGGTGATGGTTTGTTTTCCGGCGTTGATGACATCGGCGTCTTCTTCTCCTTCGAATGGGAATGGTCCCATACCTAATACACCATTTTCAGATTGGAACTCCACTGAAATATCAGTACGTACATAATTAGCCACTAGGGTTGGAATTCCAATACCAAGATTCACAAAGTATTTGTCTTTGACTTCTTGGGCTATTCTTTTTGCGATATCGTTTTTATCTAACATAATTTGATGATTTGAAAATTTGAAAATTTGAAAATTAAGACTTCTTGCTAGAAGAGATAATTTTAGATAAGATCAAATTTATAGATTGTATTTCTTTAAATAATTCTTCACTTGGATTAGGGTAAAAATCAGATTCTTTACACAAGTTGAGCCAATATTCAATTTCATCTGCTTCTTTGGCAGCAATTTTGAATTTGTGGATAAAATCGGCTTTACTTTCTGCATTTTGTGCTTCTCGTATGTTAGCGCCTATTGATGTTCCACTCCTGAAAATTTGAGAAGCCATTTCAAAACGATTAGTTTGACGAATTTCTTCTGTATAAGCAATGATTTTTAAAGCAAACTCAAAAGTCAGATTCACAATTAAATTATCTTTATCATTTCTCATCTTCAAATTTTCAAATTAACTCATTTTCAAATTTACTTTTGTCTTACCGTACGTTGCTCAATTCTCTTTTCAAATTTCTCTCCTTTAAAGATGCGTTGCACCATAATGCCCGGGATGTGAATTTGGTTGGGATCGAGCGTACCTACCGGAACCAATTCTTCTACTTCGGCGATGGTGATTTTGGCAGCACCGGCCATAGGCGCATTAAAGTTACGAGCGGTTCCTTTGAAAATCAGGTTACCGGCTTCGTCACCTTTCCAAGCTTTTACGATGGAGAAATCGGCTTTATAAGCCAACTCCATGATGTGCATTTTTCCGTTGAATTCGCGGATTTCCTTGCCTTCAGCGACTTCGGTTCCGTAACCGGCCGGCGTAAAGAAAGCCGGAATCCCGGCTTGTGCGGCGCGGCATTTTTCGGCCAAGGTTCCTTGTGGCGTGAGTTCTACTTCCAATTCTCCCGATAACATTTGGCGTTCGAATTCGGCATTTTCTCCTACATAAGAAGAAATCATTTTTTTGATTTGTCGTTTTTGAAGCAATAAGCCCAATCCGAAATCGTCTACGCCGGCATTGTTGGAGATGCAAGTTAAATTGGTTGTGCCTTTTTGAACTAATTCGGCTATACTGTTTTCCGGGATGCCGCAAAGGCCAAATCCACCGAGCATGATGGTCATGCCGTCTTCGATGCCTTGCAGTGCTTCTTGTACAGAGTTCACTTTTTTATTGATCATATCGATTGTAGTGTAGTTTGTGCCGTAAATTTAGGAATTAAATAGCGAATGCCGAAAATAAAAAATCCCATCTACTAAAGGTAAATGGGATTTTTCTATGTCTAGCCCCGATGGTCCCGATGTATCGGGAGGCATCCTTTTATTGCTTTACATTTAAAGCTCTTTGACTATACTCAGCGTGACAAAGCAATAAAAGATACAGTGGACAGCGGGAAACAGCTCCTAAAATTACATTTCAAATTCGTCGGTGCTTTGTTCTTCAGGATTGTCTACGGCAGTCGAATCGGTTTCGGCTTTTGGTGGTGACCAACAGTCTACCTTAATCGACAAGTTGTCCGGTCGTTGGAACGGATCTTTAGAGATTTGCAGGTCTTTGTCTTCGTAACATTTTTTCATCATATAACCCCAAATCGGTAAAGCAGCCGTGGCGCCTTGTCCGTAAGTAATGCCTTTGAAACGGGCGGAACGGTCTTCGCAACCGACCCAAACTCCGGTTACCAAATTCGGCACCATTCCGATAAACCAACCATCGGATTGATTTTGAGAAGTTCCGGTTTTACCCGCAATTGGGTTGGTGAACATATACGGATAGCCTGTCCAACGATTGTCACCACTTCCGCCGCTTTGGGTACGCAAACGCACACCCGAACCGCTTTCGGTTACCCCTTCGAGCAATTTGATTACGGCATAAGCGATGTCTTTGTTTAGTACATCGTGTGTATCCGGAACAGGTTCGTATAATATCACACCGTTTTTATCTTCGATTCTGCTGATGAATTGCGGTTTGATGTAAACGCCTTGGTTAGCAAAGGTACTGTAAGCGGCCACCATGTCTTCCACGGTAATTTCTACTGCACCGAGCGCGATAGAAGGTTGGTTAGGAATATCGGATTTCACGCCTAATTTTTTGGTCAATGCCGCTACAGATTCCGGTCCGGTTTTGTCAATCAATTTAGCCGAAACCGTATTGATGGACAAGGCCAGCGCCCGTTTTAAAGTTACCATACCACGGTATTGGTGGTCGGAGTTTTTAGGTTCCCAATCTTCGGTTACATTGTGTCGGCCTTTGTGAATCATAAATGGACTGTCGATGATGGAATCGCAAGGCGACATGCCCAACTGTTCGATGGCTGTGGCGTATACAAACGGTTTGAAAGTCGAACCTACTTGGCGCGCACCTTGTCCAACGTGATCGTATTGGAAGTATTTGTAATCGATACCGCCAACCCAAGCTTTGATGTGACCTGTTTGCGGTTCCATCGACATCAATCCGGCTTGTAGGAAGTGCTTGTAGTAGCGGATAGAATCGCGTGGCGTCATGGTAGTGTCGATTTCTCCTTTCCAAGAGAAGATTTTCATTTTGGTTTTCAAATCGAAGGAAGCCATGATTTCTTCTTCGGTTTTGTCCATTTCTTTCATCACACGCCAACGTTCCGAGTTTTTCATGGCTTGCGTCATGATGCGATTGGTTTCGTCATCGGTGATGTTCACAAAAGGCGCATTTTTGTTTTCTTTTTGTTGGGCAAAAAACTCTTGTTGCAGGTTTTTCATGTGCGCTTGAACGGCTTCTTCGGCATGCTGCTGAATTTTCGAATCGATAGTAGTATAAATTTTTAAACCATCGGAGTAAATGTCCCAATCACTGCCGTCAGGACGCTTATTTTCTTTAGCCCAGTTTTTCATGTATTCCCTAAGGTACTCTCGGAAATAAGTCGCCGTTCCTTCTTTGTGACTTTCCGGGTGGAAGTTTAAAACGATAGGATGGCTGGCCAAACTGTCTCTTTGTTGTTTGTTGATGACTTTGTTTCTGACCATTTGGTCCAATACTGTATTTCGTCTGTTTTTTACTTTTTCCAAACGACGCAACGGATTGTAGAGCGAAGGATTCTTAAGCATCCCTACAAACATAGCCGCTTCGTCTATGGTTAAGTCGCGCGGTTCTTTGCCGAAATATACTTTTGAGGCAGAACGAATTCCAACAGCTGTATTTACGAAATCGGCTTTGTTTAAATACATGGCGATGATTTCGTTTTTGGTGTATTGGCGTTCCAATTTAACCGCGATAATCCATTCTTTGGCTTTTTGGATAACACGGAACAAGAAAAATTTCGATCCTTCGCCGTGGAAAAGCAATTTGGCCAATTGTTGCGTTAATGTACTGGCCCCACCGCTTTGTCCTAATCTTAAAGCAGCTCCGAAAGTTCTTTTGGCGTCTATACCGGAGTGTTCGTAAAAACGCTCGTCTTCGGTGGATACGAGTGCTTTTACCAAATGCGGCGGTAAATCTTCGTATTTGATAGGCGTACGGTTTTCGTTGTAAAACTTACCAATGGTTACGCCATCTGAGGAAATAATTTCGGTAGCCAAATTGGATTCGGGATTTTCTAAGTCTTCAAAAGACGGCATGGCTCCGAAAAATCCCCAAGAAGCCAAGCAGAAAAATAATATTAGGGTTCCTAAACCATACAAGAACAGTTTCCAAAACTTCTTTTGGTAGTATTTTATATTTTTAACTGTGGTGGTATTATTTTTTTGTGCCATATTTTTTAGTCTGTAGATTCGATTCGGAAACCAACATCTGAAATGCCGTTTAAGGAAGTAATGCCTTCAATTTTGCCGGTTTGTCTTAAAGCGTGTTTGATGTGAACTTTGTACAATCCTTTTTGGGTAAAACTTACCTTGTCTTTGTAAAACAGTTTATTTTCTTTGATGTCGGTGAAGCCTTCCCCAAGAAGTGTTCCATCGGGATTGGTCATTTGGTATTCCAAGGTATCCACTTTTATTTGCTTATTAGGCTGTTCCAAAGACACTATCAAAAATAAATTATTGAACGGATAATCATCGTTATCTCTAACATTTACATACAAATTGTATGTTTTTTTGGGATCCAATTGCGGCAAATCAAAAGAGACAATACTGTCTTTATGCCATGATTTCCCTACGGATTGGTATTCGTCGAAAACCCTTTTTTTGTCGCAAGAGATGAGCGAAAAAAAGATTAAAATAAAGAGAATACTACTTTTTATCTTCATTCTTTTTCTGAATTATATTTGGTTTTTTTCCTTGCGGCCTTTGCTTTTGTTTTGGTCTTTCGTTGGTTGCATTATTGGTTGCAACATCAGAAGTTTTGGCTTTGTTTCGGTTGCGGTTTTTGTTTTTGTTTTTGTTTTTTCGCGGTTGGTCAAAGCGGGTTAAACTTTCTTGCCCCATGGCGTTGTTGAAATCTTTTTCCGGTTCGGCAACTACTTCAACAGCAAAATCTTCCAAAGAACTCACTTTTTGACCTTGTTTGTTTTGGGCAATAATTTCTTTTACCTGTTCTATATTCAACATATGCCAGTTGGCAAAGTTATCGTAGTAAGCAAACCACATTAAGCCTTTAAAAATGTCTTGTTTCTGGCAAACGGCATCGCCTTTTTCAGTTTTGAGTTTGGTTTCAAAATCAGGAAAATCTTTTAAGGCATCCATGTAGGTGTCTAACTCGTAGTTCAAACAGCATTTCAGTTTACCGCATTGTCCGGCTAATTTTTGCGGATTTAAAGACAGTTGTTGGTAACGCGCTGCAGAAGTATTGACACTTCTGAAATCGGTTAGCCAAGTAGAACAACACAATTCTCTTCCGCACGAACCGATACCGCCCAAACGAGAGGCTTCTTGACGGAAACCTACTTGCTTCATTTCGATTCGGGTGCTGAATTCACGGGCGTAATCTTTAATCAGCATTCTGAAATCTACACGGTCGTTAGCGGTGTAGTAGAAGGTCACTTTAGAACCATCGCCTTGGAATTCGATATCCGAAATTTTCATTTCCAGTTTGTGCGCAATCGCTAATTCGCGGGCTCTGATTTTCATCGGTTCTTCTTTGTCACGAGAATCACTCCAAATATCGATATCTTTTTGAGACGCTTTTCGGTACACTTTCGGGATGTCCGAGCTGGTATGATTCACGCCTTTTTTCTTCATTTGGATTTTAACCAATTCTCCGGTTAAAGTCACTATGCCCACGTCATGTCCGGGCGAAGCTTCGGTAGCTACAATATCGCCTATGCTTAAAGTAAGCTTTTCGGTATTGCGAAAAAATTCTTTTCTACCGTTTTTAAATCGCACTTCCACACAATCGAAAGGTGCTTCTCCACTGGGCAAACTCATGTTTGCTAACCAATCGAAAACCGTTAATTTGTTGCAGCTATCGGTGCCGCAAGTCCCATTATTTTTGCATCCTTTAGGCGCACCGCCATCAGATGTTGAACAACTTGTACAAGCCATAATTTGTATATAGGTATGTTGATGGCCTCATTTAAAAACCGAGGCTACTAATCATAAACGTTAAAAGTGTAAAGATATTGTTTTTTCGGTAAAAAACAGAACCCTAATTTTAGGTTTCCTTTACCGTGATAATATGCACAGGACAAGCTTTTTGTGCCAATTCGCAGTTTTCAGTAATTGTATGGTCGGCCGATTTTAAAGTGTGAAATCCTTTGGCATTGACCGATTTCAGCAATACTGATTTCCCGTCTTTTTTCGACATTTGAAATTGTCCCGGCGCCATTTCCACACAGTAGTTGCAGCCGATGCATTTGTCTCTTTGCAACGTAACGATGACCATTAGTTTTCTACAATTTTATACATTTTGTCGGATAAACGAATGCGAAACGGCACTTTCAAAGTACAGCTGTCTCCTTTGGTTGCTTTTTCTAAGGCTAAATCATTCACCATCATTTCTTCCACTATCATTTCTTGTGCACCGGTACTTGGTCCGGTAATTAAAATTTTATCGCCTTTTTTGATATCGTAAGCTTCTATTTTGAATTCGGCCACATTCGATTTCGGGAAGTAATGCATGCCTTTGCCAATGTATACTTTTTTCTGCGTAGCACTTGAACCCGGATTGTCACTCCATTCGCCCAATTTCTGACCTAAATAATAACCACTCCAAAAGCCGCGGTTGTAAACGGTGGAAAGTGTTTCCATCCAAACAGCTACTTTTTCTTTGGTAAAAGTCACATCGTAATAAGCATCAATGGCTTCGCGATAGGTTTTGATGACAGCGGCGACATAATCGGCGGCGCGACCTCGGCCTTCAATTTTCAATACTTTGATACCGGAATCGATGACTTGATCTAAGAAATCAATGGTACATAAATCTTTGGGTGACATCATGTATTCGTTGTCGATTTCAATTTCGAAACCACTTTCTTGGTCGATTACCGTGTATTTTTTGCGACAGTTTTGTTTGCAGGCGCCGCGATTGGCCGATGAATTATGCGAATGCAAACTCAAGTAACATTTACCTGAAACCGCCATACACAAAGCACCGTGACCAAAGATTTCGATTTCCACTAAGTTGCCGCTTGGTCCTTTGATTTGTTCTTTTTCGATGTCGTCGGTAATTTTTTTCACCTGACGCAAACTCAGCTCGCGCGACAATACGATGGTATCGGCAAACATCGCATAAAATTTTACCGTTTCGATATTGGTTACATTAAGCTGAGTGGAAATATGCACTTCCATACCCATCGTTTTGGCGGTCATGATAACTGCTTGGTCGGATGCGATTACCGCTGTAATGCCGGCTTCTTTGGCTTTAGTCAAAAGGGTTTTTACGATGGATAAATCGTGATCGTAAATAATCGTATTTAAAGTCAGATACGTTCTGACGTTTTTTTCGTTGCAACGACGCGCAATTTCGGGTAAATCGTCTAAAATGAAATTTACCGTAGCCCGCGCACGCATGTTCAATTGTTCGACACCAAAATAAATCGAATCACAACCATTGTCTAACGCCGCTTGCAGTGATTCGAAGTTGCCGGCCGGAGCCATCAATTCAATTCTTCCTGAAGTAGTCACTAGCTTAATATTTTAAATAATTTATCGGATAAACGAATGCGGAACGGCACTTGGAAAGTGACTTTATCACCAGCTTTCGCTGTGGTTTTTTCTTGTCCGTTGACCATCATTTTTTCCAATACCAATTCTTGGTTTCCGGTCGTTGGTCCGCTAATTAGGATTGTATCGCCAAGATTCAGTTCTTGGTTTTCCATCAAAAATAAACCTACACCGGCTTTGGTATAGTAATGTTCGGCTTTGGCGACCAACACTTTTTTGACTTTTATTTTTTGGCGAATGTCTTTCGTTTCTTGGGCTTTCGCCAAAGGAATGTTTGGTAAGTCGCCGGAGTGTTTGAAACGTAAATTTTCCGAACGACCTTTGCGGAAGATTTTGTTGCCCACTTGTTTGCCACGTCGCAATTTTACTTGTTCGGCTAGCGGTAAGTGAGTGGTTTCTAAACATTCGGCAGAACAACAATTTTCCATCAACGCTTTACAATCGTCACATTGGATAAATAACAAATGACAACCATCGTTGGAGCAATTGGTGTGATTGTCGCACGGTTTACCGCATTGGTGGCATTGGGAAACGATATCGTCGGTGATTCTTTCACCCAATCGATTATCGAAGACAAAGTTTTTCCCGATGAATTTACTTTCCAGATTTTGCTCTTTAATTTGACGCGCATAGTTAATGATACCGCCTTCCAATTGGAACACATTTTTAAAACCTTGGTGTTTGAAATAGGCCGAAGCTTTTTCGCAGCGAATCCCTCCGGTGCAATACATGACCAAGTTTTTGTCTTCTTTAAAATTTTTTAATTGTTCGTTGATGATTGGCAAACTCTCGCGGAAGGTTTCCACATCGGGTGTGATGGCATTTTTAAAATGGCCGACTTCACTTTCGTAGTGGTTTCTGAAATCGACTACAATCGTGTTTGGATCGTCTAAAATTTGGTTGAATTCGGCTGCGCCTAAGTGCACGCCTTTGTTGGTTACGTCAAACGTGTCGTCGTTCAAACCGTCGGCTACAATTTTGTGGCGGACTTTTATAGTTAATTTCAAAAACGAATGGTCGTCGTGTTCAACGGCTACGTTCAGGCGAATACCTTTCATAAAATCGTAGGCTTCTAAGGTTTCGCGGAAGGCTTCAAAGTTTTCGGCCGGTACACTCATTTGGGCGTTGATACCTTCGTGAGCTAAGTAGATTCGGCCCAAAGCATCGAGTGCATTCCAGGCAATAAACAATTCGTCTCTAAATTTTTTAGGATCTTCAATTTTAGCGTAGGTGTAGAAAGACAACGTAAGGCGTTGTTGTCCGGCTTGGTCAATCAGCTCGGCTCTTTCTTCTGCGCTTAAGGTGTTATACAGTTGCATGCTATAAACGTTTAAGTGAGAATATGTAAGAACTCTAAATGGAAGAATTCGGCGCAAAGGTAGCAAATTTCACCAATAAAAAAACCCAAACCATTTTACATAGTTTGGGCTTTTCTTCATAGCAATTTCTCCCTTTTTTCATAGCATCTAACTAGGAGACGCGAGGAAACAAAAAAGGTTGCGTCTGAAAAATAAAAAAACCTTTCTGTTAAGAAAGGTTTTAAATTTTTTAGCAAAATTCTGCGTAAGCATCTTTAAGGTTTTCGGCTATCATTTCAGCCGGACGACCTTCAATGTGGTGACGTTCGAGCATGTGCACTAATTCACCGTTTTTGAACAAAGCCATACATGGAGACGATGGCGGGAATGGGAACATTTCTTCTCTAGCTGCATCAACCGCTTCTTTGTCAACACCGGCAAAAACGGTAATCAAATGCTCCGGCTTTTTAGCACCGTCTAAACTCATTTTTGCACCCGGACGGGCATTTCTTGCCGCACAACCGCAAACCGAATTGATTACTACTAAGGTTGTTCCTTCTGCTTTAATTGCGTTTTTCACGTCGTCAGCTGTATATAATTCTTGAAAACCGGCTTCTGTTAACTCAGCGCGCATCGGTAATACCATTTCTTCTGGATACATAATTTTTAGTTTAAATATTTGATATTAAATATGAGATATAAAATCTGTTGCAAAGATAATCAGAAATCTAAAGCTAAGTTTTAAAGAAATGATAAAGATTTTTCATGGCAGTATAGGCTAAAAAAATCTTCGGCACAAAGCTTTTATGAACAGCAGTTTCGGACATCGCCAAATGACTTGTAAATCTTCGGCAAAGGAAGTTTCTTCGTCCAAAAACTTAAAGATAACCGCCGGACTTCCCTTTTGAAACATAGCCGAGAAAATGGTCGAACCCAATTGGTTTTTTTGGTCTAAAATATCCAAAAGCAGTAAATCGTAAAACCAAAATTTGTCGATTTTGTGAAACTTTGTTAAGTCGTTTTCTTTTAACAAAAAGGCCGATAAGGCTTTCGATTTTTTGACCGTACTTTTAAACGTATAACCCGTGCTGGCTTTCGTCCAACCGCCGGCTGCACCTATGTTTAGGATGTTTTTAGAATTGTTTTTCCAAAATGGATAACAGGTCATCGGAATATTGCCTTGTTCTTTTTCAACCAACTCATATTCGGTGATGCCGAGTTTTTCGATGTAGTTTTTGATTTCCGATTCGTATTCTTCCTTTGGTAATAAGTCCTTTGAGAATAAAGTGTATTCCAGTAAAGCTTCGGTTTCGGATGTTGGCAATACGTACATGAATCGCGTATTGCCTCTTTGTTCCACTGAAAAATCCATGAAGGTAGCACAATCAGGGCTGAAAACCGGTTCTTTGCTTTTGATAAACCAACCGATGAAATGTTGGTGCAGAAACGGGTATTTCGATTGACTATCTACTAAATTCGGATTAAAAATCGAATTAAAAATTTGATTGCAAGTAAAGCTTTCCTCCGACCCTTCGGAGTCGGTTTTAACCACACAATGGTGTCCTAATTCTTGAAAATCGATCACTTTTTGGTTGAAAAAAGTGATGTTTTCTTCTCTGGAAATTAAGTCAAAAACACGCTTGTAAAAATCCAAGCCGTTCACCATTTTGTACTGGTAAGGATGAAGATTTAGGCGTCTTTCAAACGATTCGTTTTTGAACCAAGCGGCTTGCCATTTGGTGAAAGCTAAGTCTTTGAATAATGCTTTGTCGTCCCAAAAACACCAAGTGCGGTCGTTGGATTTTTTCGTGTCTTCATCGATTAATAAAATGGATTTGTCCTTGAACTTTCCCGACAGTACCATTTCATAAACGGTCATTAGTGCGGATAATCCGGCGCCGGTAAAGATGTAATGGTAGTGTTTCATTAGTATAGCGTGTATCGCAATCCGAGAAATCCTCGAATTCCTTGATTGGGTGCATAAACATACGAGGGGTCAAAAGTCAGCGCATATGGATTTGACGGTGTGGCTATTACATTGCCATTAGCATCATAATCTACATTTTGATCAAAAGGATCTTCTGCACGGGCAATTAAAAACGGATTTCCTTTGTTGGGCGTCCAGTTTAAAATATTTTTGATTCCTCCGTAGAGCTCAAAATTACGGAATTTTTTAAAAGTAAATTGGATGTTTTGCAAACTCCAAGGTTGGGAATATTCAGCTCTCGGATCGAGCGGTCCTAAAAGCGGTAATCGCATTGGTCCGTAAAGGTTTCCGGTGTAGTCGATGGATAAAAACCAGTTGGGAATATCATAAGAAATCGTCCAGTTAATGCTGTATTTTTCGGTCAAAATTGGTCGGGAAGCGATACCATTCTGCACGTTTTTCGGATCCATTATCGTAAACCCGAGCAGCGCTTTTAGCCCATAAGGAGAAACCCAATCGATATTGCCGCTAACACCAATTGTTTCGGAGTAGCCATTGAGATTTCGATAGATAATTTGGTTCGGATTGGTATCGTAATCAGGGATAATTTGGTTGGTGAAATAAGTATACCAAGCCGATAATTCAACACCCAAGAACGAAGCATCTTCGAAGCGGATTTTTTTGAGGTAATTCAAATTAACGTTATACGATTTTTCGGGGGCCAGATTTCCGGTAATAATAACTTCTCGGGCACCCGTAAGCGCGGCATGTTCTTCAGTAAAAAGATTTACAATTCGGAATCCTGTACCGGCATTAATTCGGAACACATCATTTGGAGTTGGATTCCATTTGTAGGCGATGCGTGGTGTAAAAATACTGCCGTGATTGTTGTTGTAATCATATCTTGAACCAAGCAATAAATGATGTTTTTCCGCGAGTTTAATTTCGTCTTGCAAAAACAGACTGTAAATGTTCGACTTTTCCGCGTTAATTGTTGCGGAGGTATTGTCGTTGTAAAATTGATGGCGAAAGGCAGCGCCCAATAACAAGTTATGCTTGTCGAGTTTTTTATCCCAAGTGTATTGTCCGAAACCAATTTTTTGTTGGGCCAAATACAAAGTCGTTCCGTACACCGAATTTTGGTCGTGAGCCGTAGCTGAAAATGAAACAAACATGTTTTCTTTCACAGGCAATTGGTATTTGCCCAGGAACTCAAATCGGGTAGTGTAGATGCTTTCGCCGTAAACTTCATTGCCACCTCGATAGCTTTTATTCCATTGCATTTCGCCACCCCAACGGTCTTCGTAAAAAAATCGTCCGGCCAGGGTAAATTCTTTTTCGCTTTTTCGCTTGAAATTCCATTTGTTGAAAATGGATATTCGTTCTTGCAGTGTGACATCTGTAAAATTATCACGGTTGTTGTCAATTGGACTATTGTAGTTGAAATAGTTCAGTCCGATTAACGATTCGGCGGTTTGACCTATTTTGGTTTTGAAACCCAAATCGACATTGTTTTCCAGCCAAGAAGTCGAAAAGACATCCGCAGTAAACAGAGGTGCATTTTTGGTCTTTTTGGTGATGATGTTGATTAATCCGCCCACGGCTTCGCTTCCGTACAAACTGGAAGCCGGACCTTTGATAATTTCTATTCGGTCGATTAACGAATTCGGAATCCCCGACAATCCGTAAACCGTAGCAAGTGCGCTAACAATGGGCATGCCGTCAATGGTTACCATCGTATACGGACCTTCCAAACCGTTGATGTGAATGTCGCCGGTATTGCAAATGTTGCAGTTGAGTTGCGGGCGAACGCCATTCACGTTTTGTAAAGCTTCAAATACGTTAGAGGTTGGGTTTTTCTTTAAGAATTCAGTAGTGTAAATTTCAACCGGAACCGGAGTTTCCAAACGCGAAACCGGTTTTAAAGTGCCCGAGATTACCACTTCTTCCAATGCTTCTGATTTTCCTCCAGACGAAACAGTGTCTTTTACTTGAGCAGGCAAAACAGAGAAATTCATAAAAACATAAACCAACAGCAGCTTTTTCATTTGGCAAAATATAAATTTAGACAAAACTAAAAATATCTTTTGACACATAAAAATAAAATGCTTTTCTTTGTGTTAAAATTACCATTGTCATGACGACCTCGGAAGAAAATTATTTGAAAGTCATTTATCATTTGTCACAAGTTTCACCCAAAGGCGTGAATACTAATGCTATTGCCGGGATGTTGGAAACCAAAGCGTCGTCGGTGACTGATATGTTGAAGAAACTTTCGGATAAAGATTTGGTTTCCTATCAAAAATACCAAGGCGTAACTTTGACGGAAAATGGTTTTTTATCGGCCAAAATGATTGTCAGAAAGCACCGTTTGTGGGAAGTTTTTTTGGTAGACAAACTCCAGTTTTCTTGGGATGAAGTTCATGATATAGCTGAAGAGTTAGAGCATATCCAGTCGATAGCATTAATCGACAAATTAGATTCTTTTTTGGGGTATCCCGATTTTGACCCACATGGCGATCCGATTCCGAACCGACAGGGCGAAATAAAAAAAACGGCTAAACTATTGTTGTCTGAAGCCGAATTGCAGCGTGAATACCGTTGTGTAGGCGTTAAAGATTCGTCCTCGGAATTTTTGAAGTATCTCGACAAACAAAAAATCGCTTTAGGTTCTGTTTTCAAAGTCATAGAAAAAGAAAGTTTCGATGATACGCTAACCGTTGAAATCAACGCACAAGAAAAAATCATCTCCAATAAAATTGCCAATAACTTATACGTTCAATAACTATGTACCAATCTATAATCGATTATTTTAGCAGTATTGACCCGATTTTAGCGGCTTTTTACGCAACCATGTTTACTTGGTTTTTGACCGCTTTGGGCGCTTCTTTCGTTTTCTTTTTTAAGAATATGAACCGAATTGTACTCGATGGTATGCTCGGTTTTACCGGTGGTGTGATGATAGCGGCCAGTTTTTGGAGTTTACTCTCGCCGGCTATTGAAATGAGCGAAGGCGAAGGGTTTGTAAAAGTGATTCCTGCAGCTGTAGGCTTTTTATTAGGTGCGATGTTTATCTTCGGCTTAGATAAAATTTTACCGCATTTGCATATCAATTTCAAAGAAACCGAGGGCATAAAATCGCCTTGGCAAAGAACGACTCTTTTGGTACTAGCTATCACATTACACAATATACCCGAAGGTTTAGCGGTTGGTGTACTTTTTGGCGGAGTAGCTGCCGGAATTCCCGAGGCTTCTATCGCCGGAGCAGTAACTTTAGCCATTGGTATCGGAATACAAAATTTCCCTGAAGGTATTGCGGTTTCCATGCCGTTACGCCGTATGGGCATGAGCCGATGGAAGAGTTTTATGTACGGTCAATCTTCTGCTATAGTAGAACCGATAGCCGGCGTTTTGGGTGCTGTGGCCGTAACTTTTTTCACGCCTTTATTGCCGTATGCCTTGGCTTTTGCTGCAGGAGCTATGATATTTGTAGTAGTAGAAGAGGTAATTCCGGAAACCCAACAAGATAAAAATACCGACATCGCCACTTTAGGTTTAATAGGCGGATTCATCGTGATGATGACTTTGGATGTGGCTTTGGGTTAATGACATCCACAGTCGTCTTTGCTGCAGTTTTTCTTTGATTTTTTACCTTTAAAAAGAGGCTTTATCAAGAAAAACACTGCTAATCCAACCAGGCAATATGTGACTATCGTTTGAAACATAGTATAAAAGTAAAAAGGTTTTCACCATAATGAAAACCTTTTTTGTATTAAAGTTTGGCGCCTACAGAGATATAGAAGGTTCTGCCTTCGCCCGCTAAAATTCCGGGACCGGGATAACCGCCGGCTCTTCGGGTGGCATAGTCTTCGTCTAACAAGTTATTGATACCGGCGCGAAGATTATAGTTTTTCAAGAATTTGTATTCGGCTGAAAAGTCAAAAACTTGATACTCTTCTAATAAACCGGTCAAGCCGTTGGCTGATGCTGTTTTTGTATTGTTAGCATCGGTATAAATTTTACCAGACATACGGTATTGTACTGTAGCCGATAGATTGTTATTACCCCAAGAAAGACCAAAATTGTGAATGTATCTCGGTGCATTTTCCACACGGTTTCCGGATAAGTTACTTTCGGTAATTGTTACGTTTGGTGCGCTTCCTGTTGCGGTATACACTTTAAAATCGGTGTAACGACTGTCGATAAAACTCACCGACGCGAACAAATCTAAGTTACCGTATGGTTTTTCTACTTCAAAGAAACGGGTAATGTTTAAGTTAAAAAAGCCTTCAATTCCTTTGTTTACGGTTTCTCCCAAATTGGTTCTGTAAATGTAAGTACCTTGTGTCGGATCGTTGTTCACAAACTGACGCACTCCGCCGATTCGGTTGTTATAGCTCAAGTAGAACAAGCTGAAATCGAAGTTCAAATAGTTTTTATACGTACCTCTGAAGCCCAAATCAGCATTATATCCATCGGCATCTTTTAAGTTCGGATCGATAACATCGGTTACAGCCGGAGGCGTTAAATCGGAGAACAATACCGGACGATACGCTTGGGTAATGTTGGCGTAAAGATTGGTGGTTCTGAATTTATATTCTAAACCTAACCCAAATAAAGGTTGGTTTCTGGAGATGGTTTTATGAGGTAAAGCTACTTCGTTACCGCTGCTGATGCCAAATCTTCCCTCGGCTTCCGATTTGATGTACTCGTAACGAACACCCGGAGTTACGCTGAATTTTTCGGTTACTTTGAATTGGTTTTCTGCAAACACTGCTACGTTTTCGGTGGTGAAATCTAAGTCGCGTGCAAATTCACCGTCTATCGACAAATCAAAATCGGATCCGGTTGTGCCTCTTCCTTCTTGTTTGCGTTCGGTACTCGCTTTGTACAATCGAACCCCAAAAGCTAGGTTATTATCAATTTTACCCAATTTGTATTTGAATACGTTACGGTTTTCCAAACCAAAGTTTTTATAGTAATCGCGGTCTACTCTTCTATTGGCGTAATCGTTAGTTGCCGGATTGATAGCATCTTCCACATTTGGAGCAGCGGTAAAACCAACACTGTTGCGTTCGCCTATAAGTCCGAATAACTTAGTGTCGGAAGTCAATCGTTCACTGATTTTAGTTTCTAAGTGAACGGAGAATAAATTCCACGGCGTACCAAACCAGTTTCTTTCTCTTAGCGACTGACGAGGATCATTATCAAATTGCTCATCGGTTAAACCACCGGCTTGTTGCATTTTGTAATCCATATTGGTATATTCTGCCGAAAGTTTAGTGTCTTCTGTAAATTGGTATTCCACAAAAGCATGGGTGTTTCTCACGGTATATTCGCCGTTTTCTTTCCAACCATCGGCGCTTCTGGAGTGGTTGTAAACATAGTAAGAGAATTTTTTATACTTACCACCAAGGGCATTGTAGCTGCTCATCAAACCATAGCTTCCCACGGTATTTTGGGTTTCGAAAGAGAATTTTTTCTTGGTTTCTCTTTTTAAAACATAATTTAAAGTTCCGCCAAATTGTGGTCCGAATTGCAACGAAGCACCGCCACGCACCAAGCTGATGGTTTCAACGGCTTCTAACGGCGGATTGTAATACGCTTCCGGATAACCGAAAACATCAGAAGAAATATCGTAACCGTTTTGACGCGTATTAAGTTCCCAACTTCTGTTCGGACTCAAGCCGCGTACGCCAACGTTGATTTGAATACCGGAACCGTCGTTTTCCCAAACCGTTACACCCGGAATACGGGCAAAAATTTCACGAGCGTTGTTATTGGTTAAGTTTCCGTTGATGTTGGACAATTTTAAGACTTCATTTTTTTTGCCAGAAAACAGAACATTGTCTTTGGTTTCAGGCATTCTTTCCGGACTTTGTTGTTTTGGAATGATGATAACCGGAGCCAGTTTTTTAACAGTGTCATTGGATTCGGGTACAAATTGGTCTTGGGCTTTTATGGAGTAGGTTGCTAACAGGGAGATGAGCAAAAAGGAAAAACGTCGCATTTTTATTTAGATTAAATCAACGCAGCAAAGATACTTTGTATTTTTATTTAGACAAAATATAAATAATAAATTTTTCGATTTATTTTAAGTCAGAAACAGTATACTGTTAACGCAATAATTGATAGGCAATTAGGGAAGACAGATAGGCGACTCCACTCATAAAAACCAACTGAATTGCAGGCCATTTCCAACTGTTAGTCTCCCTTTTTACGATAGCCAACGTACTGATACATTGCATAGCAAAAGCGTAAAAAAGTAAGAGTGAAACACCGGTCGCAAAGTTAAAGACTTTCTTGCCGTCCGGACGGATTTCGGCATTCATACGGTTTTTGATAGTGGTTTCTTCATCGCTATGGCTGCCAACACTGTAAATGGTGGCCAAAGTACCGACGAAGACTTCACGGGCAGCAAAAGAACTCACTACTGCAATTCCGATTTTCCAATCGTAACCCAACGGTTCAATAACCGGCTCAATGGATTTTCCCATAATACCGATATAAGAGTTCTCTAATTTGTGGGCGCTGATTTGGTCGTTGAGGTAGGCTACATCATCCAAACGATTTTCAGCTTTGACTTTTTTGATGACCAAGCTTTCTGCGTTGTCAAATCCTTTGGCCGGACCGTGAGATCCTAAAAACCATAAAATGATGGATAAGGTCAGAATGATTTTTCCGGCACCTAATACAAACGACTTGGTTTTTTCTACCACGTTGATGGCTACATTTTTAAACAACGGCAATTTGTAATTAGGCATTTCCACTACAAAATACGATTTGGTTTTGAGGTCGAGTATTTTATTTAAAAGATAAGCCGAAAAAATCGCCATCCCAAAGCCAAGCAAGTACAGTAGCATTAATGTGCCACCTTGTAGACTAAAGATGCCCAACACCCTTTTTTCCGGAATGATTAAGGCAATTAAAATGGCATAAACCGGTAAGCGTGCGGAGCAAGTTATAAAAGGAGTAACCAGAATGGTAATTAATCTTTCTTTCCAATTTTCAATATTTCGGGCACTCATAATGGCCGGAATTGCACAAGCCGTTCCTGAAATTAAAGGCACGACACTTTTTCCGGAAAGTCCGTAGCGGCGCATAATTTTGTCCATTAAAAAGACCACGCGGCTCATATAACCGCTTTCTTCTAAAACGGAAATAAATAAAAACAAGAAGGCAATTTGCGGGATGAAAATCACGATACCGCCAATACCGGGAATAATTCCCTCGCTAATCAGATTAGTCAGTTCACCCGATGCCAGATGTGTTTTGGCGTAGTTGGCCAAATTGGCAAAAGTGCTGTCAATAAATTCCATCGGTACACTTGACCAGTCAAAAATGGATTGAAAAATCAAGAATAAAATCCCAAAGAAAATAGCATAGCCGTAAATTTTGTGAGTCAGGATTTTATCGAGTTTCAAACGCCAATCCGAGGCTGAAGAGAGATCTATTTTTTGTCCGATTTTTAAAGTATCATTGATAAACTGATACCTTTTGATGGTTTCTTTTTGTTGTAATCGCTTTAAGTCGGCATGCGATTTGGCAAAGGAACTTTCAATTTCCTTTCGTTCCAAATTCATGAAATTCACATCTTGCGTAATGACCAACCAAAGTTTGTACAATAACTGATCCGGGAATGCAGTTCGGAGTTTGTCAAAATACTCCGGATCGATTACAGAAGCATTCAAACAGGGTTCTGTAGATAGGTTTTTATAGTCAACTATTGCGTTCTTCAGTTCGTCAATTCCGTTGCCTTTTCGAGTGCTCACCAAGACAACCTTGGTTTTCAATTGGGCTTCCAAAAAAGGAATATCCAACGAAATACCTTTGGCTTTCATACGGTCTACCATATTGATCACCAAAATAGTTGGAATTTCCAAATCCTTAATCTGGGTGAAAAGCAGTAAGTTTCGCTTCAGGTTTTCAACATCCGTAACTACAACGGCTACATCAGGGAAGAGTTTGTCGTTTTTATTCAACAACAATTCAATCACCACATTTTCATCAATCGAACTCGCATTCAAACTGTACGTTCCGGGCAAATCCAGTATGTTCGCCTTGATGTTATTCGGCAGTTTACAAAACCCCAGTTTTTTATCTACCGTAATTCCGGGATAATTTCCAACCTGTTGGTTTAAACCGGTGAGTTCATTAAATACAGACGTTTTTCCGGTGTTCGGATTGCCGATTAGCGCTACAGTAATGTTTTGAATGCTCATGTTTTAAGGTTCGAGGATTTCTACTTCAATTTCATGAGCGGTTTCTTTCCGAATAGCCAAATGAGAGCCGTTGTTTACATTAAGGTAGATAGGATCGCCTAGTGGTGCAATTTGAATAATTTCCAACTCATTGTCGGGTAAGCAACCCATTTCCAAAAGTTTCAACGGAATTTTATCCAAATCCACATAAGTGATAATGGCTTTGTCTCCTATTTTTAATAAGTCAACGGTAGTTTTCAATACTTATTTAGATTGAATTAAGATTGCAAAAGTAGCGATAAAAAAAGAAAACAGAATGATAAATATCAGTTTAACTAATTTTTATCTTCTGTTAATAACCATTGGATGTCTTCAATTAATTTTTGGATGTCTTCTTTCTTCGTGCCGTCATAAAACCCACGAACACGGCTTTCGGCATCCACTAAAACAAAGTTTTCGGTGTGAACCATATCGTACAATTCTTCCGGTTTGCCAAGTTTGACCGCCAAATACGATTTACGCGCCATACGGTAAATGTCTTTTTTATCGCCGGTAACCAAGTTCCATTTCGAATCGATTACACCTTTCTCTAAGGCATACTTTTTCAATACCGGGACGCTGTCAATTTCAGGAGTAACGGTATGAGATAGCATCATTACTTTAGGATTATTAACAAATGCTTTTTGAACATCAATCATATTGGTGGTCATAATAGGACAGATAGAACCGCAAGTGGTGAAAAAGAAATCGGCCACATAAATCTTGCCCTCATAATCTTTTTGGGTGATGGTTTTGCCGTTTTGGTTGGTAAAAGAAAAGTCGGCAATAGTGTGATATTTTGCCACAAATTGAACCGTGCTGTCTACCAGTTCCGGATTAACATCGGCCGGATTGTAGATCGGTAAGGTCTTTTGTGGTTTTAAGGCGTTGTAAAATAAGGAAACTGTTACTATGGAAAACAGTATGAATGTGATGATTAAAATCCGGTATTTTTTGATAAAATCAAACATTTGGTTTTTTTGACAAAAGTACGAAAGCGCCATCATAATTGTAACGATAAGTCGCTAATCAACACTTATAATTTTGTTAAAAAATCGATTGTCACATCATAATCGGTAAATTTGTGAGTCTAACTTATTTCAAACCTATGAAAAAAAATACTATTGCAAGAGTAGCCGTACTGGCTTTGGTTACGCTCAGTACTGTTCCGCTAAATGCTCAGGAAAAGAAACCGGGTATCGATTTGTCATTAATGGACAAATCAGTTCTCCCAAACGATGATTTTTTCAACTTTGTCAACGGAACTTGGGTAAAGAACACCGAGATTCCGGCTGATCGTACGCGTTGGGGAAGTTTTGACGAATTGCGTCAAAAAACCGACATCGACGCTTTGGCCATATTGGAAGAAGCCGCTAAAAATCCGGCTTACAAATCCAATACCGACCAAGGCAAAGCCATCAATTTGTATCGTACCATTATGGATACTGTGGCTCGAAACAAAGCCGGTATCAAACCTTTAAAACCGTATTTGGACAAAATCAACAAAGTAAAATCGGTTGCTGACTTGCAAAAATTAATATTGGAAATGGCTCCTAAAGGCGGTATTGGCTTTTTTGGGGTTGGCGTTGGTACCGATGCTAAAAACAGCAACCGCAACGTGGTGAATGTTGGTCCCGGTTCATTGGGTTTGCCGGACAGAGATTACTATGTTTCTGATGATGCCGACTCCAAAGAGAAAAGACAAAAATACGTAGCTCACGTAGCCAGAATGTTGGCTTTCTTGGGCGAAAAACCCCAAGTAGCTCAGAAAAATGCCGAGAACATTTTAGCCCTGGAAATAGCGATGTCTAAACCAAGATTGGACAGAGTGGAACGCAGAGACCGCAGAAAAACCTATAACCCAATGACGGTAGCCGACTTGCAAAAGTTAACACCCGCTATTCAATGGGAAAGTTATATTATCGGTTTAGGTTTGCCCAAAGTAGATACGGTAATTGTATCGCAACCGCGCTACATGGAAGCTTTGCAAAAAATATTTACCGAAAATAAATTAGAAGACTGGAAAGCGTATATGCGTTGGACCTTACTCAATGACGCCGCCGGAAAATTATCGACCGAATTGGAAACGGCCAATTGGGAATTTTACAGCAAAACCTTGAGTGGCGCCATCAAACAACGTCCTCGCAAAGAAAGAGCGCTGCAAGTAATTAACGGTGCTACCGGTGAAGCTTTAGGAAAATTGTACGTGGAAAAAATGTTCCCGGCTGAGGCTAAAACCAAAGCAGCCAATATGATTAAAAACGTAATCAAGGCTTATGAAATTCGCATCAACAATTTGACCTGGATGTCGCCTCAAACCAAATTGAGCGCTATCGAGAAATTGAACAAAATGACCATCAAAATCGGGTATCCTGATAAATGGAAAGACTATTCGGCACTTAGCATTCAAAGTCCGGATGAAGGCGGAACGTATTTTGACAACGCCATGAACATTTCGAATTGGAGTTTTAAAAAGAACGTTGAAAAAATGAGCAAGCCGGTGGATAAAACCGAATGGGGCATGTCGCCGCAAACCGTGAACGCTTATTTCAATCCTTCGAACAACGAAATTGTATTCCCGGCTGCTATTTTGCAACCGCCGTTTTACGATTACAAAGCGGATGAAGCGGTAAATTATGGCGGAATTGGCGCAGTTATCGGTCACGAAATCTCCCATGGTTTTGACGATTCAGGGTCAAGATACAATGCTGACGGAAATTTGGTGAATTGGTGGACCGATGAAGATTTGAAACAATTCACAGCTTTAGGAACCGCTTTGGCAGATCAATACTCAGCTTTAGAACCACTACCGGGAACTAAAGTAGACGGTAAATTTACTTTAGGGGAAAACATAGGCGACTTAGGCGGTATCAATGCGGCTTACGACGGTTTGCAATTGTACTTAAAAGAAAACGGCAATCCGGGCTTAATTGACGGTTTTACGCCGGAACAACGTTTGTTTATTTCTTGGGCTACCATTTGGAGAAGCAAAATGCGAGATGAAGCGATTAAGAACCAAGTCAAAACCGATCCGCATTCGCCGGGCATGTACCGTGCTTATGTACCGTTGTTAAACTTAGATACCTTCCACCAAGCATTCAACATTCAACCCGGAGACGGCATGTATTTAGAACCTGCCAAAAGGGTGAAAATTTGGTAAAAAATATAAACCTCAAGTTAAAGCTTGAGGTTTTTTTATGCTTATTGCGGAAATTTATAAATCAGTATTCTTGAAAGAGTAACCCAAAACAGTAGTGATTTTGTCGCTTACAATGGTTTTTCCAACCGATGCTTTTTCTTCCTCAAACTCCGGCAAAGGCAACCCTAATGCTACTGCTTTTTGGGTGTAATACTCTTTTCGGGATGGATGATACGGCGCTACTGCATTAAAAACTTCGCCTTTGGCATTTTGAGCAATGACTGCCTCGATGATGCCGATACAATCGTTTTGGTGGATTAAATTAATCGGTGCCTCAGGATTTTCCAGGTTTTTTCTGCCGGCTAAAAAATGTATCGGATGTCTGTTTTCGCCTATCAATCCGCCAAATCGAATGACCGTAGTTTTAAAGATGGTGTTGGCTTGCAATAACTTTTCTGTAGCCAACAATTGTCTGCCGCTTTCGGTATCGGGTTCGGGTTGACTGTTTTCGGTAATGATGGTATTGTCATCGGCATAAACCGAAGTCGAACTGATAAACACCACATGGTTGATGGTCGATTGCGCTATATAAGGAACAAGTGTCGCTATTTTCGCTACAAAATTCTCGGCGTCGTCGCCTCTGAGTTTCGGCGGGATATCAATAATTAAAATTTCGGATTCCGATAAAAAAGCCGCTATGTTGCCCATGACTTCATTTTCTGTCAACCGAATTGAATAAGCTTGAATATTGGCGGATTCCAAAATGGCTAATTTGGCTTCAGAAGTGGTAGAACCTTTCACCGAAAAACCTTTTGATACAAGTGATTTCGCAAGCGGCAATCCCAACCAACCACAACCTAAGATGCTGATTTTTTTCATCGGCGTAGACTGTCATTAGCCACCGAAATGCTGTCTTTAACCGAAGCTCGGCGGTAATTTTGGGTAACAGGTTCGGCCGGTTTTGCGGACGCTTTCAGTTTTTGGCGAATCATTACTGCATCATTAAGCACAAAAGGTGTCGGAATCATCCAGGTTTTTCTTTTGGCTACGCTGAATTGTGGATTGGTTAACAAATCGAAGGAACTTTCCACCAAGTCTAAATCCAATTTTTGGTTGGCCGGAATGGAGAATTCAAGTTCTAGTGGTATATTATCTACCACATAATAACTCAACAACTTGCCGTCGGTTTTGCCCGA
>JBIIXM010000107.1:0-5667 GCA_044338435.1 Flavobacterium sp.
TACACATAGCCGAAGATTCTTTAGAATTTTTAGAAGAATTTAAAATCCGTGAATTGTTGACCAAATACAACAAATTTATGCCGGTGCCGATTAAATTCGGAACAAGAACAGAAGGAGATGGCGATGACAAAGCAGAAGTTGACAACATCATCAATAATCCGACTCCGGCTTGGACCAAACAACCGGTGGATTTAACCGAGGAAGATTATAAAAACTTCTACCGCGAATTGTATCCGATGCAGTTTGACGAACCTTTATTCAACATTCATTTGAATGTAGATTATCCGTTCAACTTAACCGGGATTTTATATTTCCCGAAAATGTCGGCGGATTTACAATTGCAAAAAGACAAAATCCAATTGTACCAAAATCAGGTTTATGTTACCGATAATGTTGAGGGAATTGTTCCGGAATTTTTAGGCATGTTGAAGGGTGTAATTGATTCTCCGGATATTCCGTTAAACGTTTCTCGTTCGTACTTACAAGCTGATGGCAACGTAAAGAAAATTTCAAATTACATTACCCGTAAAGTAGCCGATAAATTGAAATCGCTTTTCAACGAAAACCGCGAAGATTTTGAAAAGAAATGGAACGACATCAAAATTGTATTGGAATACGGCATGTTGTCGGAACCGAAATTCTACGAAAAAGCTGGCGACTTCGTATTGTATCCAAGCGTTGACGGCAAGTATTACACTTTAGCCGAATTGAAAGAAACCATCTCAGCCAATCAAACCGACAAAAACGGAAAATTGGTAGTGCTTTACGCTTCCAACAAAGACGCACAACACAGTTATATTGAAATCGCGGCAGCAAAAGGCTATGAAGTATTGTTGTTGGATTCGCCTATCGTCTCGCATTTGATTCAGAAATTAGAGAGTGATAATGAAAACTTGACGTTCACTAGAGTAGATTCTGACCATATTGACAAATTGATTCAGAAAGAAGACACTCAAATTTCTAAACTATCCGAAGAAGAATCAACACAACTGAAAACAGTTTTAGAAGAAATTGTACCGAAAACCAATTATTCGGTTCAATTAGAACCAATGGATAGCCAAGCAGCACCATTTATGATTACCCAACCGGAATTCATGCGAAGAATGAAAGAAATGAGTCAAACCGGTGGCGGCGGTATGTTCGGCATGGGCAACTTCCCTGAGATGTATAATTTAGTAGTGAATACCAATTCGGATTTGGCCACAACCATCTTGAACACTTCAGACAAATCCGCTCAGGAAAGTTTGGTAAAACAAGCATTAGACTTGGCTAAAATTTCTCAAGGATTATTAAAAGGCGAAGAATTAACCGCTTTTGTCAAAAGAAGTTTTGAGTTGATTAAATAGTACTAAGAGGAAAGTATTAAGACAAAACCTGTGAGTGGGAACTTACAGGTTTTTTTATTCAATGTATTTCCCGAACTTCGTAATTCATAATTCATAATTACTCATGACACTCTCCATAGAAACCCCAGCCCTATTATTTTCCGCCACATCATTAATTTTGTTGGCGTACACCAATCGTTTTTTGACTATTGCGCAAATTGTTCGCAGTTTGAAAAAACATTACGACGAAAACCATACGCGCAGCATATTATTGCAAATCAAAAACTTGAACCTGCGTCTTTCGTTGATTCGCTACATGCAACTTTTTGGCGTGTTGTGTTTGTTTCTCTCGGTATTTGCCATGTTGTGTTTGTTTGTAGATTGGCATACGGCCGGGATTTATCTTTTTGCAGCCAGTTTATTGTGTTTACTGACTTCCTTAGCCATATCGTTTTGGGAAATAAGCATATCCGTAACCGCTTTGCGTTTGCATTTGAGTGATTTGGAAGAAGAAAGCAAAAAATAAAACCGCTACAATTTGTAACGGTTTCATATTAAAACTTATAATTTCATTTTGAGATTATTTACTCAAATACATTTTTCTTCTGCTGTACAATTCATAGAACTGATCATCTTTTAAATCATCTATAAACAAAATGCTTTCTCCGGTGGATTTCATTTCCGGTCCGAGGGCTTTGTTTACATTCGGGAACTTACTGAAGGAGAACACAGGTTGTTTGATGGCATAACCGCTTAGTTTCGGATTGAAGGTGAAATCAGTCACTTTATTTTGACCTAACATGACTTTCGTAGCATAATTCACATACGGTTCGCCATACGCTTTTGCTATAAAAGGTACAGTACGCGACGCTCTCGGATTGGCTTCAATAATATAAACGATATCGTCTTTGATGGCAAATTGGATATTGATTAAACCAACCGTTCTTAAAGCCAAAGCGATTTTCTTCGTATGGTCTTTGATTTGTTGCATTACGAATTCACCCAAATTGAACGGCGGCAAAGTCGCATTCGAATCGCCCGAGTGTACCCCACACGGTTCAATATGCTCCATAATCCCGATGATGTATACATTTTCGCCGTCGCAAATGGCATCCGCTTCTGCTTCAATCGCACCATCTAAATAATGGTCGAGCAACAATTTGTTCCCCGGTATATTTTTGAGCAAATCGATTACATGCTCTTCTAATTCTTGTTTGTTGATAACAATTTTCATCCCTTGTCCGCCCAATACATAAGAAGGACGAACCAACAATGGAAAATCCAACACATCTGCTAGAGCTGAGGCTTGGTCCGCGTTTTCGGCTACGCCAAATTTAGGGAACGGAATTTTTAGGTCTTCCAACAACTCGGAAAATCTTCCTCTGTCTTCCGCCAAATCCAAAGCGTCAAACGAAGTTCCCAATATTTTAATGCCGTAACGATCTAACTTTTCAGCCAGTTTTAACGCGGTTTGTCCGCCCAACTGAACAATCACACCTTCCGGCTTTTCGTGGCGAATGATATCGTAAATGTGTTCCCAAAATACCGGCTCGAAATACAACTTATCGGCTGTATCAAAATCGGTCGACACCGTTTCCGGATTACAGTTGATCATGATGGTTTCGTATCCACATTCTTTGGCTGCTAAAACGCCGTGTACACAGGAGTAATCAAACTCAATCCCTTGTCCGATACGATTAGGTCCGGAACCTAAAACGATGACTTTCTTTTTATCGGTAACGATACTTTCATTGCTCACCAATCTTTGCCCGTCGGCAGTTTGAATTTCAGCTTCGAAAGTAGAGTAATAATAAGGCGTCATGGCTTTGAATTCGGCCGCACAAGTATCTACCAGTTTGTACACGCGATTGATGTCCATTTCTTCGCGCAATTTGTAAACCTGACTTTCCAAACAACCCATCATGTGGGCAATTTGACGGTCGCCATAGCCTTTTTGTTTGGCTTCGAGTAATAATTCCTTTGGTAAAGTGTCAACTTTAAATTGTGAAATTTCTCTTTCCAACAAGTACAACTCTTCGTATTGTTTTAAGAACCACATATCGATTTTAGTGATTTCGTGGATGCGGCTCAACGGAATACCCATCGCAATCGCATCGTAAATCACGAATACTCTGTCCCAACTCGCAAAAGTCAGTTTTTCGATAATTTGTTCGTAGTTTTTGTATCCTTTCCCGTCGGCACCGATTCCGTTTCTTTTGATTTCTAAAGATTGGGTCGCTTTGTGTAAGGCTTCCTGGAACGAACGCCCGATTCCCATTACTTCTCCAACCGATTTCATTTGTAAGCCCAAAGTTCGGTCGGAACCTTCGAATTTATCGAAATTCCAACGCGGGATTTTAACGATAACATAATCCAGAGTCGGCTCGAACAAGGCGGAAGTCGACTTGGTGATTTGGTTTTGGAGTTCATCTAAATGATAACCCAAAGCCAATTTGGTAGCAATTTTTGCAATCGGATAACCGGTTGCTTTAGACGCTAAGGCTGAGGAACGCGATACACGCGGGTTGATTTCGATGGCTACGATATCTTCTTTTTCATCCGGCGATACAGCAAATTGCACGTTACAGCCTCCGGCAAAATTTCCGATGGAACGCATCATCAAAATGGCCATATCACGCATTTTTTGGAAAGTCGTGTCAGACAATGTCATAGCCGGTGCTACCGTAATCGAGTCTCCGGTGTGTATTCCCATAGGGTCCATATTTTCGATGGAACAGATGATGACTACATTGTCGTTTTTATCGCGCAAAAGTTCTAACTCATATTCTTTCCAACCCAACAAAGCCTTGTCGATTAAAACTTCGTGTATAGGTGATGCTTCTAAACCACGGGTTAATAACTCGTCGAAATCTTCTTTTTTATGTACGAAAGCAGCACCCGTTCCGCCCAAAGTAAACGATGGTCGGATTACCAACGGAAAGCCAAACTCTTGTGCAATTTCTTTTCCTTTTAAGAAAGAAGTAGCGGTTTTGGCCGGTGCAGTTGGTACATTTATTTTTTCGAGCAATTGTTTGAATTGCTCTCTGTCTTCAGTGATGTTGATGGCATTGATGTCAACCCCGATTAACCTTACGTTGAAATCTTGCCAAATTCCTTTTTCGTCGGCTTCCAAACACAAGTTCAAAGCCGTTTGTCCGCCCATGGTAGGTAGCACCGCATCAATTTGCGGGTGTTCTTTTAGGATTTGGATAATGGATTTGGTGGTTAACGGTAATAAATACACGTGATCGGCCATGCTGGGATCCGTCATAATCGTGGCCGGATTAGAGTTAATTAAGATGACTTCGATCCCTTCTTCACGCAAGGAGCGAGCAGATTGCGAACCGGCATAGTCAAATTCGCAAGCTTGTCCGATAACGATAGGTCCGGATCCGATAATTAAAACCGATTTGATGGAGTTGTCTTTAGGCATTGTAGTTAGATTTTTAGACTTCTTAGATTTTTAGATCATTAGACATCTTAGAAAGTTAGTTAGTTGTGTTGTTGTATTTGGTTCTAGGCCCGATTGTCCCGAAGCTTCGGGAGAAATCCTTTTTATTTTTCTTTTTAAAAATAAAAAGATTGTAGCGAACAGCGGGAAATAGCTCCTGAAAATTATCAATATTTATGAACAGGTTTAAAAAAAAGCCGCTACTAATAAAAGTAACGGCTTGATATTGATTGATAAAGAATCATTATTTTTTGTGTCTTGGTTCACAAGATACAGTCAATTTATGTCTTCCTTTAGCTCTACGACGCGCAAGGACTTTTCTTCCATTTGCTGAAGCCATTCTGTCCATAAATCCGTGTTTATTTCTTCTTTTTCTTTTCGATGGTTGAAACGTTCTTTTGCTCATTGCTGTATATCTTTAAAATCGTGTAATATTCTGTTTAGGTTGGTTCTTTCAAAACCGAGTGCAAATATACAAACCTTTTTTTTTCCGACAAGAACTTTTTTAAAAATATTTTTAATTCATTTTACTACCTTTGTACCACAAAAAAATTAAAGACATGTTTCACAGATTTATCAAATTAATTATAGCGGCTTTATTGGTTGCCACCGCCATTTGGCAATTTACGGAAAGTAATATCGGTAATGGTATTTTCTTGATTTTACTGACTGCCATTCCTATCTTTTTGTATTATAAAAACGAATTTATTTTAATGGCTTTCCTAAAATTGAGAAAACAGGATTTTGCCGGCGCCAAAAATTGGTTGGATAAAATTAAAAATCCGGAAACGGCTTTAGTGAGAAAACAACAAGGCTATTACAACTACTTACACGGTTTGATGACTTCGCAAACCAACTTACACCAATCGGAGAAATACTTTAGAAAGGCGA
>JBIIXM010000108.1:0-5664 GCA_044338435.1 Flavobacterium sp.
ACCGGCTGGAGCAGGAATGTTTTTGATACGGAATACTTTTTTATCAGTAACTGTTTTACCATCAGTCATTTTTCCACTTACTGAAACTGTAACTTCAGTACCGGATTGTGGTGTTAAAACATACTTACCATTACCACCGGCTTTAGTTAAACCAGGCGCAGAAGCATTTACAAAGTTATCGCCAATACCGGCAAATGAGATAGTCATTGGATTAGGTAAACCTCTATAAACTACGTTCATTTTATCAGCAGAAATGTTAGCTGAGTTAGGACGAGGCACAACTACATATTTACCTTGAAATTTCAATGGAATTGTTTTTCCTTCTTCCAAGAATGTAAATTGACCGTTAATACTTTGCTCACCAACAGCACCGGCAGTTAAGGAAATAACCGCTTGACCGTTTACCAATTTACCAGGACCTGAGAAAGAAGTTGGTTTTGTATTTTCGTCGTAACGACCCAATACTACTTTACCGGTTACCTGCTCACCTTGGAAATATACGTTTTTATCTAAAGCTACGATAGCTTGATAGTTGCTGTAAGAAGCGGCTTGAACGGCAGCTTTACCTAAAGCAGCACTGATTACATCAGATTCAGCTTTTTTAGCATCGTTTTGCCAAGCTGATAATTTTGCTAATGATGCAATAGCCGGGAAGCCTTTAAAATGATAATCAAGGTATTCAATTTTAACACCTTCTTTATCTTTAACTTCAGTCAAGTCGAATTTTTTAGTCACCTCATTTAAGATGGCTGCATATTTCTTTTCATTACCTAAAGCAGCAGTCATATCAGCTTTGTAAGCTTCGATTGCAGCGATAACTTCTTTACCTCTTGCAGTGTAACCGTCTCCTGTAAACCAGCTGTGATCTAAATTATCAGCTTTATCCATAGCTTCGTATGGTAATTTACCGGTTTCATCTACTTCTACACCTTTTAAAACTTCATCTTTTAAAGTCCCTACAAAGTCATAGAATTTTTTGGTAGCAGCTTCCACTTTGTGAGCAGTTACCGCAGCTACAGCAAATTGACCTTTAGCCTCTGAAGCTTTGGCATCTAAAGCCAATAACATTTGCTCGTTAGTAGCTTTAGAAGAACTGTTAGCAGCTTCAAATTTTTCGTTCATCAAACCAAAAGCCGAAAGTACTTCTTTTGACATATTCATTGCCAACATCGCGATGAAAACCAAGTACATTAGGTTAATCATCTTCTGTCTAGGGGTTAGTTTTCCTCCTGCCATTTTTTCTAATTAGTTTATTGTTTTGTTAATAAAATATAGTTCAAAAACTAATTATCCTTTGTTACTCATTGCAGACAACATACCACCGTAAACATTGTTCAATGTTTGCAAGTTAGATGTCAAAGATTGCATTTGGTCTTTTAATTTTAAATTGTTTTCAGCAACTTCATTGTTAATTTGTGCATTTCTCTCAGCACTTTGTAATTGTACTTGGTACAAACCATTCAAAGTTTCTAATTGAGTTGCAGCTTTTGTCATCTCTTCAGCATATTTTTTTGTAGAAGCTACAGAGTCAACAGTTGGAGAAATTGCTTTAGCAGCTCCTTCAAAATTTTTGATGCTGTTTCCTAAGCTTTCCATCAACTGACCGTCGATCTTAGCTTCTTTCAACATATTGTCTAATTTTTGAGACAATAAACCTTGAGCATCTTTAGCTTCTTCATTCTTTTTATCTTTAGGTCTTGCTTCTCCTCCGGCTAATTCCGGGTATACTAGAGACCAATCAATTTCTTTTGCCGGTGTTTCGAAAGCTGATAAAGCAAAAATTGCTGCCTCCGTTAATAGTCCTATAGTTAACATCACTGTACCTGTTAAAGGTCCAAGTTCAAAGTGAGCAATTTTAAATAAAGCTCCCACGATTACTACAGCTGCGCCCATACCATAGGCAAAATTCATAACTTTAGGTGATAATAATCCCATAATAAAAAATTTTTTTAGTTAGTTAAGTTAAATATAATTAAGTTGGTTTTGAAATTACTTTCTTGGTGCCTTACCATTTTTAGTTACTTGAGTTCCCATGTAATCTTGTACAGTTCTGAACCCAATATAACTTCTAGCAGTATCAGCATATTCAAAATCTCTGGTTCCTACTTGTAAAAAGTAAGCAACATCTTTCCATGATCCTCCGCGAACTACTTTTCTCATATTTTTTGAGTCGCCCACTGTTGGATTCATCGTAGACACATATTCGTAAGCTGCAGCATCATAAGAAGAATCTGTCCATTCCGCAACATTACCCGACATATTGTAAAGATTATATCCGTTTGGCTCGTAAGATTTAGCCTCTACTGTATACAAAGCTTGATCCGCTGCGTAGTCACCACGATTAGGCTTGAAGTTAGCCAAGAAACAACCTCTGTCATTTTTAGCATAAGGACCACCCCAAGGATAAGTTCCTGACTCCAGACCTCCTCTTGCGGCATATTCCCACTCAGCTTCAGTCGGCAATCTAAAAGTATTTATTAAATCAGGTCTGTTTTTTTTCTTTTTAGATTTGATGTATGAATTTTTGTTTAAAGTTCTCCAAGCGCAAAAAGCTTTAGCTTGTTTCCAAGAAACTCCAACTACAGGATAGTCTCCGTATGCTTGGTGCCAGAAATAATCATTGTGCATTGGCTCGTTGTATGAGTAAGCAAAATCTTTAATCCAAACAGTTGTGTCAGGATAAACTTCTTGTTGTTCGGTTCTGATAAAAGAACTTCGTTTACCTACTTTAGCCTTAGCTGCAGCTTGAATGTCCATCCAAGAATAACGGAATTTCAATTTTCTTACATCGATAGTTCTTAGTCCATTGAACGATTCTGCTAATGGTAAATACATACTATCCATCACTTCAGAATAATACTCGTCCGGATATTTGCTAGTATCTTTAATTAATTTTACTTTTCTGTTCAATCTTCTACCTGCATAAGGATCATCATCAGTCCCAACACTGTAATAATTCTCATACATGTATTTATCGTAAGGAGTCATCTTTGCTGGATCAGTATCATTGAAAGCAAAGTCACCGATACTTCCGGCATTTTTCCCTCCTTTACCGCCCTTACCTCCTGAACCGGCTGTTTGACCAACCTCGTCAGCCAAGATAGCCAAGCGAACTCTGATTGTAGAATCTTTTACCCATTCCACAAACTGTCGGTATTCACTATTGGTTATCTCTGTTTCGTCCATATAAAACGATCTCACAGTAACAGTTTTAGTTGGCGCATCCTGTATATTAGCTAAATCATCATCTGATTTACCCATAATATAAGCACCACCAGGAATCAAGGCCATACCAAACGGCTTCTCAGGATGCCATTTTTTACCTTTAACTCCTACTAATTCACCTTTGTCGCTTGATCGTCCACAGCCCGTTAACAAAGCTAAAACTGATGCGAATGCAATGACTTTCTTCATATAAATTGGGGTTATTTGAATATTTTATTTTTAAGGGCGTAAACCTATTTATTATTTTTTAAAAAAGCAATTAAATAATATTAAATTTTACCCTATCTAATTTCCAATTACACTTTAACAATCCAAAAATAGAATATTAAAAGGGAATAAAAAAACATTTTATCGATAAAACACACTTTTTTATAGATAAAATACATGTTTACTTAATTTTTGAAGTCTTTATCTTACAGTAAATATAATTACAAACTACGTTAAATCTTTACAAACAATTTTTTCTTTGCGCTTTCCACCATCTTTCCGGAATCTCATGATTACAGGCAGACAGATATTCCTCGTGGGAACACGGTAATAACGTGTTTTTTTTGAGTTTATTGTGTTGCCCGGAAAAAAAATTAATTTCAATCCACCATCGGTCTGTTTTGTTACTCTTATAAAAGACCAACTCTTCATTTTCTAAGGGCACTATATACTTTAGGTAATTGTCTTTTGTCCCGAAAGGATACTCATTGGAACGGAAGTTTATCCCTTCCATAAAATACCAAATTACCTGAGCAATCAAAACAGCCTCTTCTTTAGTATTATTATGATTGAAAACACCAAAAGAACTTACTTTATCACTAATTCCAGCATAACGCGTTAAACTGCAAATCTCTTTTCCGTTGAAACCATTCGGAATAAAATTAATCAAATTACCTGAATCTGAGGATTTTACAGCTGTTAAATCCACACAAACAATGTCTGCATCTCTGAAAACCGGCTCTGAAAGCGCTATATTGTTAGAAATTTCTCCCAAACGATACGCGTCAAAATACAATTTTTCAATCAAATCAATTTCTTCTTGGGAATTGAAATACGTTTGGTAACCGATATTACAATAATTGAACAGGTTGTTCGGCTCGTCTAATACTATTTTTGACAAATAAGAATCAGAAGTAATTCCATCTTCTTGTTTACCAAAATCAAATTTACTATCAATAGCTACCAAATTCACCATCTGTTCCAAACTATCGTAAGCTCTGTACAACGGATAAGTCAAATCTTGAGATCCACCAATAATAACAGGTATAACTCCTTTGCGAATTAATTTGGCCGCAACTTTTTGCAAAGCGAAATAGGTATCTTCTAAAGAATTCCCTGGGTAGATATCTCCCAAATCAGCGATAGCACTTTGCCAATTTCCAGGAAATAAACTGTACAATTCTTTTCGAACGGCATTCAAATTCACTGCTTCAAAGGCCTTTGGATTACCACGGTTTTCCAAAACACCAACAACGGCAACCTTAATCTGATCTAAATCGGGAAACTCTTTATCGGTATGAAAAACAACTTTACTGCCAAGATGCTGTGAAGACAGTCCATTAATATATTTTATAATATCATTATCAACCGGTGAAAGAAAATCAAATTCCATGGATTACTTTTTTTTAGCGGTAGTTTTTTTGGCCGGAGCTTTTTTGGCAGCTGTCTTTTTCTCCGGTGTTTTCTTGGCAATCATTTCTTGCACTTGCTCCAAGGTTAATTTGGCAGCATCAACATCTTTATTCAATTCGATTTTGATTTTACCTTTGGTGATGACCGATTTTCCCCAACGGGCTTTTTCCACTAAAATGCCTTCTTCTTTCCAATGATGAATAACTTTATCGATATCTTTCTGTAATTTCTCATCGATTAAAGTTTCGATATCGGATTGCGATAAGTTATTGAAGTCGTATTTTTTGTTGACATTGATAAACATCCCGTTCCATTTTAAGAACGGACCAAAACGACCAACACCCTTTTGTACGTCCATATTTTGGTACGTTCCGATTGGCGCATCAGCTTTGGTTTTTTCATCAATCAATTCCTGAGCTCTTTCCATAGTCACATCTAACGGATCTTCGCCTTTGGGAAGTGAAATAAATTGTTTGCCGAAACGCACATAAGGCCCGAAACGACCATTACTCACTTCTACTTCTTCTCCGTTATAAGTACCGAGGTTTTTCGGCAATAAAAACAAATTCAAAGCTTCTTCCAAAGTGATATTACCAATGTTTTGATCCTGACGTAAACTCGCAAATTGCTTATTTTCGTCTTCGGCATCGCCAATTTGAGCCATAGGTCCAAATTTCCCCAAACGCACCGATACCGGTTTACCCGTTTTCGGATCGGTTCCTAAAATGCGCTCACCACTTTCCCTATCGGCATTCTTCTCTACTTCTGTCACATTCGGGTGAAACTTGTTGTAGAAATCCTGCATCATTTTAGCCCAAT
>JBIIXM010000109.1:0-5639 GCA_044338435.1 Flavobacterium sp.
ATGTAGACGTGACCAACACTTGCAAACAAATAGAGAAAAAATTAGAAGAAACTAAAAGAAAAATCTATAAAAATTTAACAGCTTGGCAACGCGTTCAGTTGTCTCGTCACCCTAACAGACCTTACACTTTAGAACACATTACCAACTTAACCAATGGTACTTTCTTAGAATTGTTTGGCGACAGAAATTTCAAGGATGACAAAGCCATGGTGGGCGGTTTGGGTAAAATCGACGGTCAATCGTTCATGTTAATCGGACAACAAAAAGGAATCAATACCAAAATGCGTCAGTTACGCAACTTTGGTATGGCCAGTCCTGAAGGTTACCGAAAAGCACTTCGCTTGATGAAAATGGCTGAGAAATTCAACATTCCTGTAGTAACCCTAATCGATACTCCTGGTGCTTTTCCCGGATTAGAAGCTGAAGAGCGCGGACAAGGAGAAGCCATCGCCCGTAATATTTTGGAAATGATTCGTTTAAAAGTGCCTATCATTTGTGTGATTATCGGAGAAGGTGCTTCCGGTGGTGCTCTGGGAATTGGCGTAGGTGACAGGGTATTAATGATGGAAAACACTTGGTACTCTGTGATTTCTCCTGAATCTTGTTCGTCTATCTTATGGAAAAGCTGGGAATACAAAGAGCAAGCTGCCGAAGCTTTGAAACTGACTTCTACCGATATGAAAAAAATGAAATTGGTTGATGATGTTATTCCGGAACCACTTGGTGGCGCACATTACGATAAAGAAACTACTTTTAAAACAGTAGAACAATATATCATGAAGGCCTTTAACGAATTAAAAGACTTATCAACAGCCGAATTAGTGTCGCAAAGGATGGATAAATACAGTAAAATGGGCGAATTCAAGGAATAAATTCTCACAAAATTTAACTCAAATCCGAAGCCCTATGGTTTCGGATTTTTTTTGGGTTATCAACAAAAAAAGCAAACTTATTAACATCGTTTTTGAATAACTCAATCTCGTTAATTTGACCAAATTGGTTACTTTCGTTTCATGGAAAATCTCAGAAATATTAACCCGATTAAAGTAGATAAAACTACCATCATCAATTTAGAAAAAGGCAAACTCCCGCCACAAGCTCTCGATTTGGAAGAAGCGGTTTTGGGTGCTATGATGATCGATAAAAAAGGGGTAGATGAGGTCATCGATATCTTGCAACCCGACGCTTTTTACAAAGACGCTCACAAACACATTTTCGAGGCGATTTTTCAGTTATTCACCGATTCGCAACCCATCGACTTGTTAACAGTTTCTGCCCAGCTCAAAAAGAACGGCAAATTGGAATTGGCGGGTGGCGATTTCTATCTCATTCAACTCACTCAAAAAATCTCCTCGTCGGCGCACATCGAGTTCCATTCGAGAATTATTTTACAGAAATACATCCAAAGAAGTTTGATTAAAATTTCTTCGGAAATTATCGAAGAATCTTACGACGAATCAACCGACGTATTCGATTTGCTCGACAAAGCCGAGTCCAAACTATACGAAGTAACGCAAGGCAACATCAAACGAAGCTCGGAAACTGCGCAAAGTTTGGTTATCCAAGCCAAGAAAAGAATCGAAGAAATTGCGAACAAAGAAGGATTGAGCGGTATTGCCACCGGTTTTGAAAAACTAGATAAAGTCACCTCAGGTTGGCAACCTTCTGATTTAATTATTATTGCCGCACGTCCGGGTATGGGTAAAACAGCTTTCGTATTGTCGATGGCTCGTAACATGGCAATTGACTATGGCGCACCGGTAGCGCTATTTTCGTTGGAGATGTCTTCCGTACAGTTAATTACCCGTTTGATATCCTCAGAAACCGGTTTGTCTTCAGAAAAATTGCGTACCGGAAAATTGGAAAAACACGAGTGGGAACAGTTGTCCACCAAAGTAAAAGACCTAGAAAAGGCACCTTTATATATTGATGACACACCTTCGCTTTCCATCTTCGATTTAAGAGCGAAAGCCCGTCGTTTGTCGTCCCAACACGGTATCAAAATGATTATCGTTGATTACCTTCAGTTGATGACAGCCGGTGGTAACGGTAAAGGTGGCGGAAACCGTGAACAAGAAATTTCTACCATCTCCCGAAACTTAAAAGCTTTAGCCAAAGAGTTGGAAGTGCCGGTGATTGCCTTATCTCAGCTTTCCCGTGCCGTAGAAACGCGTGGTTCCAGCAAAAGACCTTTGTTGTCGGATTTGCGTGAATCGGGTGCGATTGAGCAAGATGCCGATATCGTTTCTTTTATCTATCGTCCGGAATATTACAAAATTGACGAATGGGACGACGAAGAACAATCGCCAACCGCCGGACAAGCCGAATTTATTATCGCTAAACACCGTAACGGTTCTTTGGAAAACATCCGTTTGAAATTCATCGGTAATTTGGGTAAATTTGACAACCTTGAAGAATACGGCAGTAGTTTTGACGATTTACCGTCGCGTATGAACAGCGATGATAATCCGTTTTTTACTAAAAACCTTCCATCTGCCAATGAAGCTTTTGGTAGTAATATCAATACCAATGACGACGACAGCGACGTACCGTTTTAAAATAACAATCCCGATTCAGTCGGGATTTTTTTATGATTATTTTCACAGTAATTCTGTTATCTTTGGGTAAAATATTGCTGCGAATGTTTAAAAAGTCACTGTACATTTTCTTCCTATTGCTTTCCTTTTCCGCTAAGGCTAATTTTTTATTATTGCCGATGGATGAAGTGGCGCAGAAAAACCACCTTAAAGCTTACGGTATTACCTATTGGGCACTTGACAAACAATATAAAGCGAGTTGGTTGCTCAACTATCGCGGCGGTTCTTTTTTGTTGCCCGATGTACCTGAAATTCGCAAAGAGTGTCAGATTCGAGGCGTGAGTTTCGAAGTGGTTTCCGATGCCGAAATGCAGTCCATTTTAGATGATATTTCCAGTCCGTCACAAAATATGGAAACCGTGGTGTTAGAGAAAGCGCCTAAGATAGCCGTTTATTCACCTCCGGGCAAACAACCTTGGGACGATGCGGTTACGATGGTGCTGACTTATGCGGAAATTCCGTTTAAAGTGATTTATGATGAAGAAGTATTGAGTGACCAACTTATTCTATACGATTGGTTGCATTTGCACCACGAGGATTTTACCGGTCAGTATGGTAAGTTTTATGGAGCCTACCGCAATGCACCTTGGTATATTGAGCAAAAAAAAGAGGCGGAAGCTTTAGCTGCTAAATTAGGCTATGGTAAAGTATCGCAAGAGAAATTAGGAGTAGCCAAAAAAATACGCGACTTTGTGATTGGTGGCGGTTTTATGTTCGCCATGTGTTCGGCGACGGATAGTTTTGATATTGCACTTTCGGCGGAAGGTGTGGACATTTGCGAACCGATGTTTGACGGCGATAACAGTGATGCCAACTACCAATCGCAAATTGATTACAACAAGACTTTCGCGTTTAAGAATTTTATCCTCGACAGAAAACCGGAGCATTACGAGTTTTCGGATATAGATATGACGGAGAAACGCCGCATTCCGTTTGAAAAAGACTATTTCACTTTGATGGAATTCTCCGCTAAATGGGATGTGATTCCGAGTATGTTGTGCCAAAACCACACGCAGTTGGTGAAAGGTTTTATGGGACAAACTACGGCTTTCGACAGCGAGTTAATCAAATCGAATGTTTTAATTTTGGGCAAAAACGAACTCAACGATGAAGCCCGTTACATCCACGGTCAAAAAGGAAAAGGCTTCTTTACGTTTTACGGTGGACACGATCCTGAGGATTATCAGCATAGAGTAGGCGATGAGCCAACGGTGTTAGACTTGCATCCAACGTCTCCCGGTTTTCGGTTGATATTAAATAATGTGTTGTTCCCGGCAGCCAGAAAGAAACCACAGAAAACCTAACGGTATACGTTTTAAAGGAGAAATCCCAAATTCCAATTCACTTCGACAAGCTCAGTGTGACAATTGAAATTTGGGATTTTTTTAGCCCCGATTGGAGCGGCATCCTTTTTCGTTTTAGCTTTATTCACTTGTTAGTGAATTCGGACCGACGAAAAAGATATAGCGGAAAGCGGGATTAGCTCCTATTTATTATTCTCAATCACGTAGTTCAATACTTTTTGAATCAAATGCACTCGGTCTTTACCGGTTACGTTGTGTTTGTGCATTGGGTAAGGGAAATAATCGACTTGCTTCCCGGCTTCCACAAACTTTTTGACTAACGATAAATTGTGTTGTTCTACTACTACATCATCGTTTGTGCCGTGGATTAAAAGCAATTTTCCTTTAAGGTTTTTTACGTAATTGTACACGGTGTTTTCTTCAAATCCTTTGGCATTTTCTGCAGGAGTATCCATATAGCGTTCGCCATACATTACTTCGTACCATTTCCAGTCGATTACCGGTCCGCCGGCTACACCAACTTTAAACGTATCAGGTTTGCGCAGCATTAATGAAGTGGTCATGAAACCACCGTAACTCCAACCGTGAACCGCCAAGCGATTGCCATCAACATAAGGCAACGATTTTAAGTATTCCACACCTTTTAATTGGTCATCCATTTCGTTGTTACCTAAATTGGCGTGAATAATACTTTCGAAAGCAAAACCGCGATTGTCCGAACCTCTGTTATCCAACGTGAATACCAAATAGCCTTGTTCGGCCATCCAATACATCCATAAATTCGCCCCGTCAAGGAAAGAATTGGTAATCATTTGCGCATGCGGACCGCCGTAAACATACACTAAAACCGGGTATTTTTTCGTTGGATCGAAATTACTTGGTTTGATTAAACGCGTGTATAAATCGGTGGTACCGTCGGCTGACTTGATGGTTTTGATTTCGGCTGTTCCGATTTCGTAACCGTTGTATTTATTCGGACTCACCAAAAGGGTTTTGGCTTTTAGGTTTTTATCATACAACAACGATTTTGATGGTGTGTCGTGGTTGGAGAATTCGTCAAAGAACCAATTTCCGTCGGCACTTGGCACTACATTGTGAACACCTTGATCTTTGGTGATTAAAGTTTGTTTGCCTTTTAAGTCGACTTTATACACCAATATATTGGTTGGGTTTGGACCGGTAGCTTTGAAATAAATTTCGGTTCCGGCTGAATTGGTTCCGATGATATCACGAGTTACAAACTGGTTATTGGTTAACTGCTTGATGAGTTTACCTTCTAAAGTATAATAGTATAAGTTTTGGAAACCGTCTTTTTCGCTAAACCAAACAAAGTTATTCGATTTGGCATTCGGGAAAAATGCTTCGTGTTCCGGCTCTACCCAACGTGGATTTTTTTCGTTTAAAATGGTTTTAATAAATGTACCGGTTGCAGCATCATACAAGTTTAGGCTCATGTCGTTTTGACCGCGATTCAACTCAGCAATCAAAACAAATTTCTCGTCCGGTGTCCAAGATAAGTTGGTTAAATAGTCGTCTTGACTTCCTTTTGGAGCAATGAAAACTGTTTTGCCGGTGGCAACATTGTAAATGCCAACTCGCGGTTTTTCGCTTTTTTGCCCAATCATCGGGTATTTGATGTTGACCAATTTACCCGGTGTTTCGGTGATGTCTAACAAAGGATAATCGGCTACTTCAGTTTCGTCTTTTTGATAGAAAGCCAAATACGAAGCTTTAGGTG
>JBIIXM010000338.1:0-5628 GCA_044338435.1 Flavobacterium sp.
GTACATGATTTTGCCATCGGCACTGAATGTAGCATTACTTTCGTGCTTTTTGGTATTGATGCTTTCCGGAAAAGGTTCTATTTGCACCAATTGGCCTTTATCGTTTACAGTCGCCATAAACAAATCCAGATAAGGCCGATCGTTCCAATTGTAAGATTGGTCGCCTTCGGCATTTCGAAGCGAAGCAAAAGTCACTTTTTCGCCGTAGAAAGCAATTCCGAAATCGCCGTTGGTTTTGTTCTTCGACATCATTTCGAGTTTGTAACTATCAGGTATATTTCGGGTAGCATTCTTCATGAACTTAGGCGTGTTTTGCTCATAGCCGAGATACTCCGACATGATGGCGTCGCCTTTATCAAAATCTTTGGCACCTTTAAGTGCATTGGCATAACGAAAATAAACGTCTTTCTTTACACTGTCTTTAAAGGTAAAAAACAACTGCCCGTAAGCTCGTACAGCGTTGTCCATTTGAAAGTTGTAATAATAGCAATCACCCATGTTTTGCAACACCTCACGGGATTGAGGCAATTGTTCGTAGGCAGCAGCAGCCTTGACATACGCTTTGCGTTTGAATAAGGCATGAGCTTGTTTGGCACTGACTTTCTTTTGGGCAAAAAGAGTGGTGATACTGCAAAAAATAAATAATAGGTAAATGACTTTTTTCATAGTATCCGTTTTAGAAGAATCTTGGTGATTTATCATATCCTTTTCCGGATGACATTCGGCCTAAATCGAGATCAAACAACACAAAAACCTCATGTGAACCATTATTGAAGTTTCTCAAATTAGTAAGCGTATAATCGTAAGAATAACCAATTCTGAGCGTTGGTGTTACATAAAAACTGGCTAATCCGCTTACCGAATCGTCTAAGCGATAGCCAATACCGGCTTCAAACTTGTTATTGATCAATACATTCGTAGTCAAATCGACCGAAAGCGGTGCTCCGGCGACTCCTTTGGCCATAAAAGCCGGCTTCACTTTAAAATTGTCGTTGCCGTTAAAGGTAAAAACATAACCCCCGGTCAAGAAATAATGAACCGCTTCCACGCCACTGGTTGTGATACCGTTAGTATTTTCGAGGTGTTTGGTAGTTAATAAATTGGGCGTTGAAAAACCCAAATAGTAGTTGTCACCAAACAAATAAGTTCCGGCGCCAATGTTGGGAAAGGTTTGGCTCAAATTATTCTGAAAAGCCGGATCCGGAAGTGGATCAGTGTATTGGAATCCGTTGAAATTAGTACTGAATAGCGTTACACCTGCTTTCACTCCGAAAGACAATCGAGTGCTTTCCGATAAAGACAACACATAAGCGATATCGGCAAAAATATTGCTCTCGTTCACTACATTCCCAATCTCATCGTGTACGACAGACAAGCCTAATTCTACTTTTTTGGAAACCGGTTTGTGCACAAAAAATGACTGTGTTGTAGGCGCGCCTTCAATACCAACCCATTGGGCACGATAAATACCTCCCATTTTGATGACATCTTTGTCTTCAGTGGCGTATGCCGGATTGATGACACTCATATTGTACATGTAATGGGTGAATTGCGGATCTTGCTGGGCTGCCATTTTGGAAGAGCACAATGCCAAAAGTAAGCTTACAAAGCAGTATCGAATCATATATAGTTTAGTTGTACGCATCTTCATTATCTGTTTAGATAAACTCTTCCTTGAACCGGTTTTCGAACACCATCATTAAAATAGAGAATATAAAAATAAACTCCGTTTGGCAGTATGTTGTTGCCTAAGTTCAGACCGCTTACAGTTGTGGTTCCGTCCCAATTTGGCGTATTTCTGTTTCCGGTGTAAATCAGGTTACCGTATCTGTTGTAGACTTCTAATTTGAAATTCGGATAGATGGTTGCCAAGTTTTCAATTTCAAAAGTATCGTTTATACCATCGTTGTTAGGCGAATAGCCATCCGGAATCAGGATGTCATCGCATACGGTCAAATCAACAGTAACTTGTAATCGAACAGCGCCTTCACAACCACTTGTAGTGATTAAAGCCGCATAGTAAGTAGTGCCCTGAACTAATAAATCAGTAGCGCTGTAAGCTGTTCCTCCTGTTGGTGCGTTGTACCAAATTACCGTTGGGAAGCCAACTAAATTACCTGATAGATTGGCAATGGTTGGACTGTCGTCTTCACAGAAAAGATTCCCATCTTGGATGAGTTGCGGTGTACCCAACTGCGTAACATTGAAATCAATTGGAGGAATAATAGTTCCGGTGACACCACAAGTAGTGGTTACCGAATCGAGTTGGTCGATTGTTAACGTAGTTGTTCCGTTATTTACCAATTCCGATGCTGGTATACTGAAACTTCCGTTACCACCGCTAATAGTAATGGTAAGCGTTGTAGTAGCGGTATTAGCTCCTGACAATTGGTAGGTTAAACTATAATCACCATCTGCTAAGTTGCTGGCTCCGGAAATGGTAACCAAACTGGCAAAATTGGCACAAGTATCTTGTACCGTAACTGTTGCATTTTGCAAACTTGGCAACGCGTTAATTACCAAAGGTACAGAAGCACTCTCAGTAGTGTTGGTACAACCTGTAGTGGCAATTATTCCGAAAATTGTAAGAGTATAATTTCCGGCCGAACTAAAAATGGTTGCCGGAACTGTAAATTGTGCTGCTCCACCGGTTATGGTAACATTGCCCGAGTTGTTAGAAGTCGGATTGGTCCCCGGAATAGAATAATTGAACTGATATACTCCGTCCGGTAAGTTAGTAGCTCCGGAAATAGCAACTACTACATCGGTGCCATAACAAACTGCTGTTGAACTCAAGTTTGTGGAATCAATGTCGGCCAAAGGTCGAACCAGTATTTGAGTCGCCACTCCTATCAAAGTTATCGAACAGTTGGTCGCTGTATTTAAAATGGTCGTGAAATTGGCAACTGTAGTTCCGATATTAGGCAACAGAGTCGCCGGAATAATAAAACTTCCTACACCACCAGTTATGGTTACAGTAGCGGTTTGACCAGCAGCAGTATTTGCACCGATTAAGTCATAGGTTAAAGTATAAGTTCCATCTGTCATTCCATTCAAATTCACCACTACATCAGACCCTAAACAAGCAGGTGATGTCGAAATATTAAAACTGGCAATTTGCGGATTAGGTAAAATCGTAAACTGTACGTTTTCAGTATCTGTAGAACAAGTATTAGTCACAGTATATGTGTAAGAATAAGTTCCGGCAGCAAAACTCACAATGGATATTGGTGATGTGACAGTTTGCGATGTAGCATCTGTCCAAACACCACCGATATCTTCTCCATTTAGCAAAGATGCTAAATCTAAGACACCGACACTTGAACACAGTGTAACTGCTCCGCTAAATGCACCGGCATTCGGCACCGAATTTACGACAACTGTTACAGTAGACGCTGCATTAGAACATGGTGCTGTACCTGTTACTGTATAGGTAAAAGTATAGGTTCCAACTCCAGCTGTAGATGGATTAAACACATTACCGGTTAAAGCACCTGTACTGTTATTGTCAGTCCAAGTTCCTGTGCCTTGAGTACCATCTAAGCCTGTTGTTAAGTCTAATGACGTTATGTTGGCACAAGTTGTTATTGTTTGCCCCACACCTCCGGAATTGGCAGCCGGATTCACTGTAACATTTATGCTTGCTGAAACCGATGCACAAAAAGCACTAGAAACTGTATAAATATAAACTCCTTGAGTATCAACAGCCGGATTAAACAATCCTGTTCCACTGGCTAATACAGGCGACCACGTTCCTCCGGTTTGGGCTGTTGAACCTAACAATGCAAATAAATCTTGAGAACCATCTGTTGAACAAACTGTCAATACTCCATCAGTTCCTGCGATTGGTGATGGATGCACAATTACCGTTACCGTAGAAGAAGCATTAGTACACGGTGCCGTACCATTTACTGTATATGTAAAGGTGTAAGTTCCGACACCAATTGCCGAAGGATTGAAGAGGTTTCCAATTAAAGCTCCCGTGGCATTATCATCATTCCAAACCCCAACTCCTTGAGTCCCGTCGAGTGCGGTGATTAAATCAATTGAAGTTTCAGTAACACAACTATTTAAAGTTTGTCCGACACCTCCGGAACTCACAGGTTGCAAAATCGTTACATCTACGTTAGCTGAAACTGAAGCACAAAAAGGAGCTGAAACAGTATAGGTATAAATGCCTTGAGTATCAACAGCAGGATTAAACACACCCGTTCCACTAACTAATACAGGTGACCATGTTCCGCCTGTTTGAGCCGTATTACCTAACAAAGGAAATAAATCTTGAGTACTATCGGTGGCACAGAACGAAATGGTTGACGACACCCCTGCTATAGGTGCAGGATTAACAATTACAGTTACTGTAGAAGAAGCATTTGCACAAGGAGTATTTCCAGTTACAGTGTAAGTGAAATGATAAGTTCCAACACCAACAATAGTAGGATTGAAAATGGCTCCGGATAATGCTCCTGTAGTATCATCGTCATTCCAAACGCCAGTGTCTTGGGTACCATCTAATCCGGTTGCTAAATCAATAGCTGTGTTACTTTCACAAACATTCAGAACTTGCCCTACTCCACCAGCATTAGGCGCTTGACTAACAGTAACTGACACTGTTGCTGTATCACTACTACATAAACCACCGCCTACAGTATAAGTGTAAGTATCGGCCAAATCAACAGCCGGATTGAAAACACCTGTACCACTAGCTAATACAGGTAACCAAGTCCCTCCTGACTGAGCATTTACGCCAAGTAAAGTAAACAAATCTTGAGGAGGATTATTTTCACACAAAGCAATACTACTATTATCTCCTGCATTAGGAACAGGATTAACGATAACCGTAATGACGGCGCTATCGTTATCACAAGGTTGCGCTCCCGACAATGTATAAGTATAAGCTCCTGCTGTATCAACAGCCGGATTAAATACGCCGGTTCCACTAGTCAAAGCAGGTGACCAAACACCGCCTGGTTGAGAGTTAGCCCCCAACAATAACGCTAAATCTTGAGACGGACTATCAATACAAAGTGTAACTGTATTATCTGTTCCTGCTTCCGGACCTTGAGTAACTGTTACAGTAACGGTAGCCGTATCATCAACACAAGGTGAAACGCCACTAACGGTGTAAGTATACACTCCGGATAAATCTACAGCCGGATTAAATATCCCTGTTCCACTATTTAATGATGGCGACCATGTTCCACCCGATTGCGGTGTCCCGGTTAGTGAGGCGAATAAATCTACCGGACTTTGGTTTGAACAAACAGCTAAAACGCCATTATTTCCTGCATCCGGCACCGGATTAACAACAACTTGTACACTGGCACTAACATTAGTACATGGTGCTGTACCATTCAACGTATAAGTATAAGTCCCTGAAGGATCATCCGCAGGATTAAACACTCCTGTCCCACTAGTTAAAGCTGGTGACCATGTTCCGCCTGTTTGGGCTGTTGGGCCTAACAATGTAAATAAATTAACTGACGGACTCAAAACACAAAGTGTAACAGATGCATTGTCCCCAGGAATTGGCGGTTGAACAATTGTCAGTGTGGTACTGCTGGTTTGTGGATTGACACAACTTGGTGTGCCTGCGCTGGCAACACTAACAATGTTGATGGTTGTATT
>JBIIXM010000110.1:0-5621 GCA_044338435.1 Flavobacterium sp.
CTTCCAGAAGAGAGGTTGGTCACGGAAACTTGGCACAACGTGCTTTGAAAAATATGATTCCTGCCGATTGTCCTTATACCATCCGAATTGTATCTGAAGTTTTAGAATCTAACGGTTCCTCTTCAATGGCTACGGTATGTGCCGGGACTATGGCCTTGATGGATGCCGGAGTTCAAATGATCAAACCGGTTTCCGGAATTGCCATGGGATTGATTACAGATGGTCAGAAATTTGCGGTATTGTCAGATATCTTAGGAGATGAAGATCACTTAGGTGACATGGACTTCAAAGTAACCGGAACCAAAGACGGTATCACTGCTTGTCAAATGGACATCAAAATTGACGGATTGCGTTATGACATCATGGAACAAGCTTTAAACCAAGCTCGTGACGGTCGTATGCACATCTTGGGCAAATTGGTCGAAACCATTGCCATACCAAGACCTGACGTTAAGAAACACGCTCCGAAAATCATCATGAGAACCATTCCTGGTAACTTCATTGGTGCTTTAATCGGACCTGGTGGAAAAGTAATTCAAGAATTACAAAAAGCTACGGGAACTACTATCGTTATCAACGAAGTAGACGAACAAGGTGTGGTTGAAATTTTGGGTACTGATCCGGACGGAATTGCAGCAGTATTGGCGAAAATCGATTCTATCATTTTCAAACCAACCGTTGGTGAATCTTATGAAGTGAAAGTAATCAAGATGCTCGACTTTGGAGCTGTAGTAGAATATACCGCAGCGCCAGGAAACGAAGTATTGTTACACGTTTCAGAATTGGCTTGGGAAAGAACAGAAAACGTTGCCGATGTTGTAAAAATGGGTGATGTGTTTATGGTAAAATACTTAGGGGTTGATCCAAAAACCAGAAAAGAAAAAGTGTCGAAAAAAGCCCTTTTACCAAGACCTCCAAGAGATGAAAATCGTCCTCCAAGAGAAGATAAAAAAGACGCTCCAAAGGGTTAATCCAATTCAAATATTAATTCATAACAAATCCCGATTCAAAGCTTTGAATCGGGATTTTTATTTTTTTTACTTTTTTTGTAACTTTTTGATTCCTCAATACGTACAACCACCCGAACACTTTAAAGAAAAGGAGAACATCAATGAGACAACTCAAAATCACCAAGCAGGTTACCAATCGTGAAACCGCATCCTTAGACAAGTACCTACAAGAAATCGGAAAAGTGGATTTGATCACGGCTGATGAAGAAGTGGAATTAGCACAACGCATCAAAGCCGGAGACCAAAGAGCCTTAGAGAAATTGACCAAAGCCAACCTACGTTTCGTAGTTTCCGTGGCTAAACAATACCAAAACCAAGGGTTAACCCTACCCGATTTGATTAACGAAGGGAACTTAGGACTAATTAAAGCAGCACAACGTTTCGACGAAACCCGTGGTTTTAAATTCATTTCTTATGCCGTTTGGTGGATTCGCCAATCCATTCTTCAAGCTTTGGCCGAACAATCTCGTATCGTTCGTTTGCCTTTGAACAAAATCGGTTCTATCAATAAGATTAACAAAATGTACGCTTTGTTAGAACAATCTAACGAACGTGCGCCTTCAGCGGAAGAGATTGCCAAAGAGCTAGACATGACCGTTAATGACGTAAAAGAGTCTATGAAAAACTCCGGACGTCATTTGTCCATGGACGCGCCTTTAGTAGAAGGTGAAGATTCAAACCTATACGACGTTTTGCGTTCAGGCGAATCTCCAAATCCGGACCGCGAATTGATTCACGAATCATTGCGTACCGAAATCGAAAGATCTTTAGAAACGTTAACACCGCGTGAAGCCGATGTAGTTCGTTTGTATTTCGGTTTAGGCGACCAACACCCAATGACGTTGGAAGAAATCGGAGAAACTTTTGATTTAACCCGCGAACGTGTGCGTCAAATTAAAGAAAAAGCGATCCGCAGATTAAAACATACTTCCAGAAGTAAAATTTTAAAAACATACTTGGGATAATCCCAATAACCGCAACAACAGTCTGATTAACTGTTCGTTTTTTGATTGATGATTGAAACTCCGGCTGATTACCGGAGTTTTATTTTTTGCACGGCAAATAAAACTCCAGTCTGTTCGCTACGCTCGGGTTCCCGGAGTTTTATTTTTATGGCGTGCCCTTTCAGGTCAGGCTTTCGGCTTTATCTTTTTTGTCACACCGAGCGCAGTCGAGGTGCTATTTCCCTCAAAAAAGGATACCGCCTCAATCCTTCACGCAAACCCTCCTAAAATTCAACTCAAACTTCCCAAATGAACTTCCCCAAAAAACCTTGCGAACTTTGCAGTTAAAACCCTAATTTTGCACCAACAACACACAGCTACTATACAATGAAAAACACACTTATTGCACCTTCCGTTTTAGCCGCCGATTTTGCCAACTTGCAACGCGACATCGAAATGATCAATGCCAGTGAAGCCGATTGGTTTCACATCGACATTATGGACGGTGTTTTTGTACCTAATATTTCTTTCGGAATGCCGGTTTTACAAGCCATTGCCAAACACGCTAAAAAAACCATCGACGTTCATTTAATGATTGTCGATCCCGATCGATACATCAAAACTTTTGCCTCTTTAGGCGCTAATATTTTGACCGTACATTACGAAGCTTGTACGCATTTGCACCGAACCCTGCAAGCCATTAAAGCCGAAGGCATGAAAGCCGGCGTAGCTCTAAATCCGCATACCAACGTAAGTTTGTTGGAAGATGTGATTAAAGATATTGATTTGGTTTGCGTGATGAGTGTTAATCCCGGTTTTGGCGGACAATCTTATATTGAAAACACCTATTCAAAAGTGGAAAAACTCAAAGAATTAATCATCCGCAAAGGCGCTTCTACCCTAATAGAAATAGACGGCGGCGTAACCGATAAAAACGCCAAACAATTAGTCCAAGCCGGTGCTGATGTATTGGTAGCGGGCAGTTATGTTTTTGGCGCACAAAACCCAACACAAACCATAGCCGACCTTAAAAAAACCACAGCCCTTTAATCGCTTCAGAGAGAGTTTCTCAAAATTAGTGTGGCGTTGTTTTTAACACTCGACTTCGAATTGGTGTTAATCATGTTTGCCAGTATTCTTCCCATTGCTTTAAAATCAGTTGAAATGGTTGTTATGCCGTTTTCTACCACTTTTTTTAACGGAGTATCATTGTAGGATATGATGCCGTAATCCAGTCCTAATACTAAATCCTGAAGTTTCGCCTGCTCTATCACATTCACCAAATGGCGGTCATTGGGAATGATAAACAAACTCCCATTCCGAATCGTATCGCTTTCAAATGATGAAACTACTCGGTGAGCGCAATCATTTTCCGCACAAAACTTCACAAAGCCATCAACCATTCCGACCGGTTCTTTCTCTCCCGGAAAAATCAAAATCAACTCGGAATATTGCTTTATCTTTTCCAATCCTAAAGTCAACGCATCATACATATCCGTCACAAAGTCTTGGTAAACGGCAGGAAATTCCTTGAACAATTCATTGGTTTGGTCTAAAACATAAGTATCATTTAGAGGCAATGATGCAACAACATCACCTGGAATTTCCAAATTGGACGGCATAAGGATAAATTTCGAATAATTGCCTTTGCTTTCGTCAACCAGTTTCTTAAACATCTCCAAATTAAAATGATGAAAGAAAATATCAATTTGAAAGTTCTTGTTCACATGAGAAAGAAATGAATTGTACAAATCTTCTTTAAAGGTATTCAACTCATCGAATAAGAGAAATATTCTTTGTTCCAAAGTAAACTCAACACTCTTAACATAATAGCCTTTACCTAAAACAGCGTAAATAATGCCACGCTTTTTCAATTCCTCATAAGCCAATAAAACCGTATCACGCGAAATAGAAAACTCCAAACTAACTTTATTTACCGACGGCAACTTGTCTTCTCTTTTCAATCGCTTCTCGGCTATAGCCATCTCAACCGACAACACGATTTGTTTGTATTTGGGTTGCGCAGATTGGTTATTTATGGTGATGATTTTCATGCTTGTGCAATTAACTGGTGGTAAGGTACAAAAAAACCGGTAGGTAGTGGTATGGATACAAAAGATTAAATCATACTTTCGTTATAAGATTGATAAAAAAACCATGCTTAAAAACCACATTTCACAAAATTACCTGGGTCTAAATGGGAAATTCTTCGGGTTGACACCCGAGAATCAAGAGGTGTTTTGCTACACTTTAGCCAATAAACAGGGTATGGAAGTGAGTGTAATTAATTACGGCGCCACCATAACATCCATCAAAATCCCGAATTCAAATGGCCTAAAAACCGATGTGGTTTTGGGATTCGACAAACTGGAAGACTACATCAAATCGTTCGATTTACCGAGCGCACCTTATTTGGGAGCCGTAGTTGGCAGATACGCAGGCAGGATAAACAAAGCTTCATTTATTTTAAACGGCGAAAAAATCCAATTGACCCAAAACTACAATACGCATCAAATTCATGGTGGCGAAAGCGGTTTCAGTCAAAAAGTATGGACAATAAAACACATTCCTTCAGATGAAAACCAATCCATTACTTTAGAATATTTGAGCTGTCACAATGAAGAAAATTTCCCGGGAGCGTTAACCGTAAGCGTAACTTATACCCTGACTGACCAAAATGAATTAATAGTAGACTTTTCAGCAAAATCAAACGAAGACACTGTTGTTAACCTCACACAACACAGTTACTTTAATTTAAATGGACATCAGGAGAACATCAACCTCCAAAAGGTTACCATCAATGCCAACACCATACTGGAAACTACTGAAAAGTTAATCCCAACAGGTAAATTTATCTCTTTAAAAAATCATGATTATGATTTTTTAACCCCAAAAGAGTGTCCGGCAATCATTGATAATACTTTTGTATTAAACGATAACAAAGCCGCGACATTATACGGTGAAAAATCAAAAATAAAAATGACTGTCACGACCAACCAACCTGCTGTTCACGTTTACGTCGGCGGCAACTGTTTTGGCCAAATAAAAGGCAAAGAAAATGTCGATTATCATACTACCAGTGGGATTTGTTTTGAAGCTCAAAACTTTCCTGACGCACCCAACCACAGTCATTTTCCAAACGCCATTTTAAAAAAAGACGCGTTGTACACTCATCAAACTATATTCAAATTTGAAAATCAATTGCCATGAAAAAGTTTTTAATTACACTACTATCCGTTTCTCTGTTTTCCTGTTCTTCGGACAACAATTCAGCACCCGAACCACCTGTAAATACTGATATTTTTATTCGCGGTGCCGATATGTCGTACCTTCCTTTAATTGAAAGCGAAGGCACAGTTTACAAACACAACGGTAACAACCAAGATCCAATTACAACCCTCAAAAATGCCGGCTGTAACGCTATCAGAATTCGCTTATGGCAAAACCCATCCGATGGGCATTCGGGCATGGCAGAAGTAAAAACCTTTGCCCAAAGAGTTAAAGCCGCTGGCTTAAAAGTTTGGCTAACAGTGCACTATTCCGATACTTGGGCTGATCCGGCACATCAAACCAAACCTGCCGCTTGGCAAAATTTAACGTTCAGCAGTTTAAAAACGACTGTTACGGATTATACCAATTTAGTCATGACCGAAATCAATCCCGACAT
>JBIIXM010000335.1:0-5607 GCA_044338435.1 Flavobacterium sp.
GGAGCTGGTTACGATTTGCGCATACATTTGCTTTTTTGGCATAATACCGCCTTTTTTGGCTACTGCATAAAGCACTTTAGAACTTCCTTTTTCGATATGATTATTTAGGAAATTGCGAACCACAAATACTGTTAGTAAAATTCCGGCAATGGGTAATAAACTGTTGATGTAAGGCAACTTTAAGAAGCCATTGATGTCGTTGGCCAACAAAAAAATGTTGTGCGCAAAACTTTTAAGCAGAATTACGGCAAATGAACAAGTGATGGCTACAGCAACGCAAGCGAAATAGATAAAGTTTCTCTCGTTGAGTTTGTCTTTCAAAAGAAAAACCAGGTTTTCGGCTCTTCTGAAAATACTTCGGAAAACAATTTTAAAAAGGGAAGCTTTATTTGAAGGCATTTTGATCAATCATTTGAACGGCTAAGATACGATTTCAAAAAACAAATGGGATAGCAATTATAAAAATCAAGCTTAAATTTCAGCTAATTTTTTGCGACAATGTTCTTGTAATTCTTCAAAAAACAATTGGAATTCGGTTTCGAATTCGGCATAAAATTGTTGCAACTCAATGATGGATTCATGCATGGCTACTCGATTTTTTGTACGGTGATTCATTTGGAATAAAATCATTTCTAGGCCTTCGATAGAAGCATAACTGACTAGCCAATTGCGACCAATCATATACGGTATCATGCCTTTAGTTCTTTCGGTTAAAATGTCGTAATTATTTTTAAGTAGTGTGTAGAATTTCTCTGCATAACTTTCCAGTTTTTCATCCGAATAGAAATTCCAATTTTTAGCCAAAAAATGGTCGTAAAAGATGTCCATAATCACACCGGAATAATGGCCGTATTTTTCGTGTAATCGGTGCTTGCTTTGGCGGTATATCGGATGCATATCGGTAAAACTGTCAATGGATCGGTGTAATAATATGCCTTTTCTTATTTCGGTCGGATAGGCTTCGTATTGGTGCCCGCGAATACTATCGGCCATAAAGTTCCCGATTTTAAGTAAATCGTTGTCGCCGGAAAGATAGATGTGGGCTAGGAAGTTCATGTTTGTTTTTTAGGCGCTGAGTAAGGTTCTGAGAAACTAAGAATTGCTCTGTGTTGTTCTGTAAATATAGAAAAGTTTGTCTTTTAGCACAAGCTTTTGAAAACTTAGCACCTTAGTGCCTTAGTACCTTAGTAACTTTTTTATATTTGTACTTAAAACAAAAAAACAAAAAATGACACTTATAAAATCAATCTCGGGTATTCGAGGAACTATAGGAGGAAAAGTCGGTGACAATTTAACGCCGGTTGATGCCGTAAAATTCGCTTCGGCCTACGGCACATTCCTGAAAAATAACATTCAAAAAGAAAAACTTAAAGTGGTAATTGGTCGCGATGCTCGTATCTCCGGGCCAATGATTCACAATTTAGTGGTGAATACATTGGTTGGATTGGGAATTGATGTAATCGATTTGGGATTGTCGACCACACCAACGGTTGAGGTAGCTGTTCCTTTAGAAGAAGCCGATGGCGGTATTATTTTAACTGCTTCACACAATCCGAAACAATGGAATGCCTTGAAGTTGCTGAATGCTAAAGGTGAATTTTTAAGCGGTGCTAATGGCGCTAAGATTTTAGAAATTGCAGAAGCAGAAGCTTTTAACTTTTCCGATGTAGACAGTTTAGGTGAAGTTACAGCCAATGATGCTTATATGGATATTCACATTGATGAGGTTTTAGAATTGCCTTTGGTTGATGCCGAAGCGGTGGCTAAGCGAAAATTTAAGGTTGTTGTAGACGGCGTGAATTCTTCCGGAGGGATTATCATTCCGAAATTATTGGAACAAATGGGTGTGGAATGTGTTAAATTGTACTGTGAGCCTAATGGGCATTTTCCACACAATCCTGAGCCTTTAAAAGAACATTTGGGTGACATTTGTAAATTGGTGGTCGAAGAGAAAGCTGATTTCGGAATTGTAGTGGATCCTGATGTAGACCGATTGGCCTTTATTTCTAATGATGGCGAAATGTTTGGTGAGGAATATACTTTGGTAGCCTGTGCCGATTATGTGTTGAGTAAAACACCGGGCAACACCGTTTCCAATATGTCTTCTTCGCGTGCGCTAAGAGATATTACACAAAAACACGGAGGTAGTTACCAAGCCAGTGCGGTAGGAGAAGTTAATGTCGTCGAAATGATGAAGTCGACCAACGCTATCATTGGTGGAGAAGGTAATGGAGGTATTATTTATCCGGAGTTGCATTATGGACGCGATAGTTTGGTAGGTGTGGCTTTGTTTTTAACGCATTTGGCCAATCTGGATATGACTGTGGCTGAATTAAGAGCGTCTTATCCTCAATATTTCATGAGTAAAAATAAAATTGAACTGACACCACAAATTGATGTAGATGCTATTTTGGCTGCTATGACTGAGAAATACAAAAGCGAAAATATCTCTACCATAGACGGTGTGAAAATTGATTTTGCTTCCGAATGGGTACACTTGCGTAAATCGAATACAGAACCGATAATTAGGATTTACACTGAAGCACCTACACAAGAGGCCGCTGATGCTTTAGCTTTCAGAATAATTGATGAAATAAAATTGATTGCCGGTATTTAATTTTTTTTTAAACCTATAAAAAAACCCTTTCCGAATGGAAAGGGTTTTTTATTGAACTTAAGTGAAAATTATCGTTTAACTACTTTGAGAGTTTTAACTTCATCTCCCTGAGTAATTACTACGTTGTAAACGCCACTAGGGTAACGATCACCAATTTGTAATTCGGTTACTTCTAACGGACTTACTTCTCTGCGATCTAATTGTTTTCCTGTCAAGTCAAATACTGACACTTCTACTTTTTCGTCGCTTGAAGAGTTCCAACTGATATTGAATACTTCAGAGAATGGGTTAGGATAAGCTTTAACAGTTAATCCTTTAACCATATCTGATTTTTCATCAGTTGTTTTACAAGTCGTATGACAGTTTTGTGCTCTGGATACTGTAAACGTAGCAGTAACACTATCTTGGTTACAATTACCTGAAATACTGTAAGTCACACAAACTGAGCCACCATAAATTAATCTAGGTGCCACTCTTGGACTTCCGCTGAAAACAGCAGTATTTCCATTAGGACCACAACCCGGAGCAGGACATCCTGCGCTCAATGTTTTGAATTGAGACAACCAGTTAGCAAAAGCACAATCTAAAGCGTACTGACTTGTAAAATTACATCCATTGTAGCTTACGCTTGAAGGTCCAGCCACATCTACAGCAGCACCACTAGCTACAGTAAATCGTTTGGTACAAGATTGTGTTCCGCAACCACCTGGTGTAGTATATGTCCATGTAACATCAACATAACCTCCACAAGCTGAAGGTGGATTAGCAGGAGCATTGTTAGTTAATGTCCCTCCATAGCATCCACCGCTTACAGTTGTTGAACACAAGAATGAAGACCAAGCAGCATTGATTTGTGCTTGAGTACTACAAGCCGGCATTGTAACATTACCTCCACATTTGAAAGCAACTGCAGGAGAAGCTGCAACGGTGAATCGTTTGGTTACTGTCATAGTGTTAGAACTTCCACAACCACTTTGAGGACCACATCCTGAAACGTTGTATGTCCAAGTTACATCTACATAACCACCACAAGATGAAGGTGGGTTAGATGGTGCATTGTTGGTCAATGTACCTCCACAACCGCCGGTAGCTGTTACAGAACATTTAAAGGCTGCCCAAGCTGCATTAATTTGAGATTGAGTGCTACAAGCAGCTACAGTGACATTGTTAGCACCGGAGAATACAACCGGAGCCGGAGCCGCTACAGTGAAACGTTTAGTTACTGTTACAGCATTAGAACTTCCGCAACCACTTTGTTGACCACAACCTGAAACATTATATGTCCAAGTTACATCTACGTAACCACCACAAGATGAAGGTGGGTTAGCAGGTGCATTGTTGGTTAATGTACCACCACAACCGCCAGTTGCAGTAACTGAAGATTTAAACGAAGCCCAAGCCGCATTTACTTGCGATTGAGAGCTACAAGCCTGAACCGTTACATTATTAGCACCAGATAATACTACTTGAGCTGGAGCACTTACTCTGAAACGTTTTGTAACAGTTACATAGTTGGTGCTTCCACAACCACTTTGTTGTCCACATGAACCGGTAGTGTATTTCCAAGTTACATCAGCATAGCCACCACAAATTGAAGGCGGATAAGCCGGAGCAATTACTGTTAATGTACCACCACAACCGCCAGTTGCATTAACTGAAGATTTAAACGTAGTCCAAGCAGCATTGATATCAGCTTGAGAACTACAAGCCGGAAGTGTCACATTGTTGGCGCCAGAGAATACTACCGGTGATGGAGCACTTACTCTGAAACGTTTTGTAATTGTTACATAATTGGTGCTTCCACAACCGCTTTGTTGTCCGCATGAACTAGTAGTGTATTTCCAAGTTACATCAGCATAGCCACCACAAATTGAAGGTGGATAAGACGGAGCAATTACGCTTAATGAACCACCACAACCACCAGTTGCAGTAACTGAAGATTTAAACGCAGCCCAAGCTGTATTTACATCTGCTTGAGTACTACAAGCCGGAAGCGTTACATTATTAGCCCCTGAGAATACTACAGGAGATGGAGCAGTTACAGTGAAACGTTTAGTAATAGTTACATAATTAGTATTTCCACAACCGCTTTGTTGTCCACATGAACTAGTAGTATATTTCCAAGTTACATCAGCATAACCACCACAAATTGAAGGCGGATAAGCCGGAGCAATTACGCTTAATATACCACCACAACCACCAGTTGCAGTAACTGAAGATTTAAACGCAGCCCAAGCGGCATTTACTTGAGATTGAGTACTGCATGATGCAATTGTAACATCGTTTGCACCATTGAATACAACCGGAGCAGGAGCTTCAACGGTGAAACGTTTGGTAATAGTTACATAATTAGTATTTCCACAACCGCTTTGTTGTCCACATGAACTAGTAGTATACTTCCAAGTTACATCAGCATAACCACCACAAATTGAAGGCGGATAAGCCGGAGCAATTACGCTTAATATACCACCACAACCACCAGTTGCAGTAACTGAAGATTTAAACGCAGCCCAAGCGGCATTTACTTGAGATTGAGTACTGCATGATGCAATTGTAACATCGTTTGCACCATTGAATACAACCGTAGCCGGAGCTTCAACGGTGAAACGTTTGGTGCAAGTCATAGTATTGTTGCTACCACAACCACTTTCTTGACCACAAGAGTCAACAGTGTAAGTCCAAGTAACATCTACATAACCACCACAAATTGAAGGTGCGTTAGCAGGCGCATTGTTAGTCAATGTACCACCACAACCGCCGGTTGCAGTAGTTGAAGCTAAGAACGCATTCCAAGCTGAATTTACATCAGTTTGAGAGGTACAAGAAGCAACAGTTACATTGTTACCACAGTTGAACACTACCGTAGCCGGAGCTTCAACAATGAAACGTTTGGTACAAGTCATAGTATTGTTACTACCACAACCACTTTCTTGACCACAAGAGTCAACAGTGTAAGTCCAAGTAACATCTACATAACCACCACAAATTGA
>JBIIXM010000111.1:0-5598 GCA_044338435.1 Flavobacterium sp.
CATTCGTAAGAAAGTTGATAATTTCAAGAGAATTGCTTTGTCGAATTCCGATGGCATTCATTTGTTTGAAGTGAGCTATATTATCCGTTGCGAAAGCGAAGACAATTATACCAAGTTTTACATCAAAAACAGCAAACCGATATTGATTTCCAAAACGTTGAAAGAATACGAAGAATTGTTAACCGAACATGGATTTGAGCGGATTCACCAAAGTCATTTGATCAATTTGGCGTATTTGAAATCGTATATCAAAAAAGACGGTGGTTATGTGGTAATGGCAGATAATGCCCATTTGCCGATTTCACAGCGAAAGAAAGAACGGTTGAACGAATTATTGAAGATGTTGTAGCAAATTCTAATTCAAACTCAGTCGTTACTCATTTAACAAACAGCAACCAAAAAACGGACAGTACCTTTATAAGGTCAAACCAAAAATCAATCATAACGAATACTCTATATTATGAAAAAACTATACTTTTTATTGTTTCTTATTTCCGGTTTAGCCAGTGCTCAAATTGTCAATATTCCTGACGCCAATTTAAAAACACGATTGTTGGAAGCCAATGTGACCAATAACATCGCCAAAGACATTGCCGGTAATAGTATTAAGATTGATGTGAATTCGGATAACGAAATCCAACAATCGGAAGCCTTGTTGGTTTACAGATTAATGGATTTGAATTATGCAAGTAATTTGCCTATTGTCGATTACACCGGTTTGCAAAGCTTTACTAATTTAACTGAATTGTATATTGGCTTTGGGAATGACCCAACTTTGGATTTGTCTAATTTGTCCAACTTAAGAATCTTGTTTTGTAATAATTCCAATTTAACCAGTTTGAATATTACGGGATGTACCAGTTTAGTTCAATTGGTTTGTGAGAGCAATCAGTTAACCTCATTGGATTTGTCCGGAATGACAAATCTAACCAGTGTATATGCCGATAACAATCAGTTGCAAAGCATCAATTTACAAGGTTTGAGTAATTTGAGTACCTTGGCCGTAGGGAATAACTTGTTGACTACTTTGGATGTTACACCTTGTCCTGTTCTCTTTAGTTTGTATGCATCTGTAAATCAGTTAACTTCGGTAAGCCTAACAGGACTAACAATACTCAACAGTGCCTATTTTAATTACAACAACCTCACAGTTTTGGATGTGAGCACGTTAACAGCGCTACAATATTTGCAGTGTTCTTTCAATAATTTAACCACATTGGACATATCCAATTGTCCTAACTTCATTTCTTTGGCTTGTACAGATAACAATTTGGAGACCTTATTTATGAAATTTGGCAATCCGTCACTCAGTATTTCCGGAGGTTATCCTTTAACCAACAATCCGAATCTGACTTATGTATGTATGGACGATTTCAGAATCCCCGGTTTCTTACAGTATTTTAATGACAACGGAATGACCGGAGTTCAGGTTAATTCTTATTGTACATATACTCCTGGCGGTAATCACAATACTATTTCAGGAACGCTAACGGTTGATAATGACAATAATGGTTGTGATACCAATGATGGTTTCAATCCTTATATCAGATTGGATATAACCGGAGGACTTTCATCCGGAGCTACATTTACCAATGCTGCAGGACAATATGCTTTTTACACTTTGGCTGGGAATTTTACAGTGAGTCCGAGTCTTGAAAATCCCACTTGGTTCAATGTTTCTCCTAACAATGCCAATGTCAATTTTCCTGATGTAAACAACAACAGTGCAACGCAAGATTTTTGTATCACACCTAACGGTATTCACCCAGATTTGGAAATTGTTATCGCTCCGGTTGCCACTGCTCGTCCCGGGTTTGATGCGGTGTATAAAATTGTTTACCGCAACAAAGGCAATCAAACCATATCGCAAGCCTATGGCATCAACTTTTTCTACGACGATAATTTGATGGATTTGGTCTCAACTACTGTTACGCCAAGTACAGCAGGTGTAGGAAGTCTTTCTTGGGATTATGCCAATTTACGTCCGTTTGACAGCCGAGAAATTACCGTAACTTTCAATATTAATGCGCCAACAGATTTCAATCCGGTTAATATCAATGATATTCTAACTTTTACCACTTCCATTTTACCACAGGCCGGAGACGAAAATACTACTGATAATTTGTTTATTTACCGAGACCTGGTGTCGGGTTCATATGATCCTAATGATATTACTTGTTTGGAGGGCGATGTGGTTTCGCCTACTGAGATTGGAGATTATCTTCATTATATGATTCGCTTCGAAAATACCGGAACTGCGGAAGCAGAGAATATAGTAGTTCGAACCGAAATCAATCCTGCTGATTTCGATATCAACAGCCTTCAACTACTAAATGCATCTCATCCGATGTATACTCGTGTAAACGGTAATGTAGTGGAGTTTATTTTTGAGCAAATTTTACTCGAATCAGGCGGACATGGTAATGTTTTGTTGAAAGTTAAATCGTTAACCTCCTTACAGCAAGGCGATAACGTTAACAAAAGAGCCGATATTTATTTCGATTACAATTATCCGGTAGCGACTAACGAGGCCGAAACTATTTTCCAAGCCTTGAGTAATCCCGATTTTGAACAAGACCAATCGATCTCGGTTTATCCTAACCCAACAAAAGACAAAGTCAATGTTTCGGGCGATTTTACTTTGCAAGCGGTGCAATTGTATGATGTACAAGGCAGGTTGTTGCAAACCCAATTGGCCAATGACAATCAAACCATTATAGATATCTCAGCGCACAGTAACGGTGTGTATTTTATAAAAGTAACCTCGGACAAGGGAATTAAAGTTGGGAAAATAGTTAAAGAATAAGTTCGGGTTTTATAATTGTGGTAAAGGCATACAGTTTTTGTATGCTTTTTTTTTGTATATCATTTTTGCAAAATTTATCAAATAATTAACGAAAACGTTGCCGTAATTCTTTTTTATTTCGTTTGTATTTCCCTAATTTTGTTAAAATATTAATTTATCAGACCTAATTCCCATATTATATCATGTCTAAAACAGCTATATTAGAACTTGATGGCCAAAAATATGAGTTTCCTGTAATCGTAGGAAGTGAAAATGAAGCCGCCATCGACATTGAAAAACTACGTGCCTTAACCGGTGCTATCACCTTAGATCCGGGGTATAAAAATTCAGGATCATGTCAGAGTGAAATTACTTTTTTGGATGGAGAGGAAGGAATTCTTCGTTACCGAGGTTATGCTATTGAAGACCTAGCCGAAAAAGGCAATTTCTTGGAAGTTTCTTATTTAGTTATTTTTGGTGAGTTGCCTACAAAAGCCCAATTAGAGCAGTTTGAAAACGACATCAGAAAATATACTTTGGTCAACGAAGAGATGAAAAACATCATCGACGGTTTCCCTAAAACAGCTCATCCTATGGGCGTTTTATCTTCGTTAACCAGCGCCTTGACCGCTTTCAACCCGAAAGTAGTTAATGTAGAGAACGAAAAAGAAATGTATGAAGCCGTATGCAAAACCATGGGTAAATTCTTGGTGATTGCTACTTGGACATATCGTAAAATGATGGGTTATCCATTAAACTACTATGATAACACCAAAGGTTATGTAGAAAACTTCATGCGTTTAATGTTTGAATTACCAACTGGGCCATATGAAATCAATCCGGTAGTCATTGACGCTTTAGACAAATTATTCATCTTACACGCTGATCACGAGCAAAACTGTTCTACGTCAACCGTAAGAATCGTTGGTTCGTCTCATGCCGGTTTGTTTGCTTCTATCTCTGCAGGGGTTTCGGCTCTTTGGGGTCCGTTACACGGCGGTGCCAACCAAGCGGTGTTGGAAATGTTGGAAGCCATTCAAAAAGACGGTGGAGATGCCGATAAATACTTGGCCAAAGCTAAAGACAAAGATGATCCGTTCCGCTTAATGGGCTTCGGTCACCGTGTGTACAAAAACTTCGACCCAAGAGCTAAAATCATTAAAAAAGCAGCCGATGAGGTATTGAATACTTTAGGGGTGAATGATCCTATTCTTGACATCGCCAAAAAATTAGAAGCTGCTGCTTTAGTTGACGATTACTTTGTATCCAGAAAATTATATCCTAACGTAGATTTCTATTCCGGTATTATTTACCGTGCTTTAGGGATTCCAACCGAAATGTTTACGGTAATGTTCGCTATAGGACGTTTACCGGGTTGGATTGCCCAATGGAAAGAAATGCGCATCAACAAAGAGCCTATCGGAAGACCAAGGCAGGTGTACACCGGTTATCCGTTAAGAGATTTTGTTCCAATGGATAAAAGATAACAAGATTTTCCATACTTTTAAAACTTCCCGCAAGGGAAGTTTTTTTTTAAACCCTAATTTTCCATGTCAACCCAAAGACTAAAGCAATTGGATTTTCTAAGAGGTATCGCCATTTTACTGGTTTTACTTCGACACAAGAAACTGTTTTCATTTACCGTAACTATGGGTTGGATAGGTGTGGATTTGTTTTTTGTGTTAAGCGGTTTTTTGGTGTCCGGACTTTTATTTAAAGAGTATTTGAGATTTGGGAATATCAAGCCGGGTTTGTTTTTAATTCGACGTGGTTTCAAAATATATCCATTGTATTATTTAACTTATGGTATCTACTGTATTCCTTTTCTTTTATATGGTCAATTGGCTTGGGATAAAGTGGTGTCCGATTTATTTTTCTTTCAAAACTACTACAATGGTTGGGGTTATACGTATGTAGCGAGCTGGTCATTAGCGGTAGAGGAACATTTTTATTTTGGTTTGGCTATTGTTTTTGGAGCACTTTTCGTCAGTCGTTATAAAAAACATTGGATAGCTAATCTCGACAAGTATTTGATAGGAATACTATTGTTGATTTTAGGGGTCAGAGGTATAACCGTTTATGCTAATGAGGCATCGAGTGTCCATAACATTACCAATACCCATTTACGGATTGATACGCTACTTATAGGTGTTCTGATTTCCTACTGGTATTATTTTAAAAAGGAGGCTTTACGCGTTTTTTTTACTAAATACCAACAGTTCTTTCTTATTGTCGCTTTAGCGTTGGTTTCATTCACCCCTTTTGTCAAAATAGAAAATTCGGTTTTTGTACAAACGTTAGGCTTTGTTTTTTTGTACCTGTCTTTTGCGCTTGTCTTACTTTATTTCTTATTGGATGAGGATATAGTCACCAAGTTAAATTCCGTATTTTCTAAGCCGATAGTAACGCTTGTCGCTAAAATAGGGTATTGTGCATACAGTATTTACCTGATTCATCTGGCAGTGAATTACATCTTCAAAACCATAATGAGCTTGTATTTCGAGTGGCCGATTAATCTGATAGTCGGTTTTACCATAACAAGTTGTGTCAGCATTTGCCTTGGAATCTTGCTGACGTATACTGTTGAAGCCTATTTTCTTCGACTGCGACATCAAATATTTCCCTCAAGAAGTGCCTAAGTTTTAAAACGAGATTCCTCGCAGCGCTCTAACAGTTTTTGCTATATTTGTTTCAAGTTTAACCCAAGCAATGATGGTAAAAAGTGTCCAAGTAATTTCCAAAAGACAGCTTCCTTTTCCTTTGTCTGCGGAAATTCAAAACGGCAAGTTGTCTTTTGATTTTTCTGTTTTGGA
>JBIIXM010000112.1:0-5582 GCA_044338435.1 Flavobacterium sp.
TTAGTGCTGTAGTTTTTTTCGAAGTAAGCTTCTAAATTATCGCAAGTGGCTAAGTCTTTTGACATAGCGTCGATAGCTCTTTGAGCAGTTTTATAATCATTACTGTTCGCCGAAACGGAACTTTGCAGGTTTGTAAGCAATGCATTAACTAAAGCATAACGGTCTAAAGTGGCATTCGCATTATATTGCGCATCTCCTGCTTTGTATTTTTCATGACACAAACGAAAGTAAGTGAAAATAGCATTGGCATCTTTAACGTCGCTTCCTGCTTTAGAGAATCCGCTTTCCAAAAGACTTAGTATTTCCGCCTCAGCTTCGATGTGATTGTTGTAAAGCGCCATGGCTTTTTTTACTTCATAATCGGGAACTGATTTGGGGAAATTCTTGTAAAATTGATCGTAAAGGCTTAGCAAGTTTCTGACCAACTTTTCTTTGTCTTCGGGATTGGCAGCATTGTCAATTTTGTATTGCAAAATGCTTAAACCATCGGTGTAAATGATTTCGCTTTCTTTCGGACATTTTTTGCTGACTTCCAGCCAAGTTTGGTAGGAACCGTTAAAATCTTGCGTTTTTAAAAATTCTTGGTATTCTCTTGTTTTTGAAGCACAATCATATTTTTGGGAGTGACTTAAAGAAAAAGCCATCAAGGTTAAGGTGAAGAATAGTGCTTTCATAACGTTTTAATTTAGTCAAATTTACGTTTTATAAACCATTTATCGCTTAATGAAAGTCCTATACTAATGTTAAAATAGTTTTCTTCAACCAAGTTATAGTATGTAGTCCCTCTTTTGCCATATTCAAAATTGATGTTGATGTTAGAAAAAGTACCACTCAAAGGTAATCCGAAACCAACATTCATGGCGGCATCTGTAATCGATTTATTTTGTAAAACCAAACCGGTGTTTTCGTATCTCAAACCGGCGCGGTACACGATTCTTTTGAAATAGCCGGAGTAAGAGTTGTAGTTAGGAATGAAATAACCGCCCAACGCATAACGAGTTGAGTTTTCAAAAACAGCATCGTCAATATCGTTGAAACGATTGCTCATTACACTATTATTAATAAGGGTAACTTCGCCACCAAACATCCATTTTTTCATTTCTCCGATTCCGGTACCAAACGACCATTTAGAAGGAATTTTAATTTCGGTGTTTGCCACATCAATATCTTCTCTTTGGATAACACTTGTCGTTCCGGTGCTTAAAAACTGAATCAAATCGATAGTTCTGGAGTTGTCTAACTTGAGTTTCGACTCAGGGCTGTAAGTTACGCTGCTGAAAAGGGATAGTTTTTTGGTTAACTTTCTTTGGTAACTCAAACCGAAATCTAAGTTAAATCCTTGTAAGTCGGAGAAGTTATTTTCACGCGTTCCGTATTGCACACTTTCCAAGTATCTGAGATTAGTTGTTTCAATGGTTCCGAAATTATACTGAATGCTGGCTCCTATATTTAATTGATTGGTGATTTTGTATCCCGCTCCGGCAAAAACTTTGTTAACGCCCCCAACGCCGCTGTATCTTGAAAAAGTTGGATTGTCCTCTTCTGTTAAAGTTTGGATTTTGTAGCCGATTGATGAGTATGGGATAAGGCCGAATCCTATGCCTAATTTGCCCACAGGAATACCAACCGCTAAATAATCTAAGGTAGTTCTTCTGGCTTTTCCATCGGCAGTTTCCGATTGGAATTTGGTATTGGCATAAGTACCGCCAATAGCAAAAGAAGTCAATTTTAAACCGGTTAAGTGAGCCGGATTTTGTAAATTTAAGTGGATGCTGTCAGGAAAAACAGTCAAGCCACCCATAGAGCGAGTGTCAACTGTACCTTTGAATTTTATATCGCCTATACCATAAAATGAATAGGGTGAAGAAGTTCCTTCTTGAGCAAGAGATGTCAATGAAAAAAGCAAGCTAAGGCTTACTACAATTTTTTTAATCATTTTGATTGTATTGAAATGTTTGGTTCAAACTTTCCAACAGAAAATTTGAATTGGCAAATATGGTATTTTTTAATTGTTTAGCCAAAAAATCTGCATCGCCTCCCGTTAAAATTATGATAAATTTAGCGTATTGCGATTGATACGCTTCGATAAAGCCATCAATTTCGTGAGCAATCCCTTTTATTACACCGGAATGTATGGATTCGTTGGTGGAATTTCCAATCGTGTTTTCCGGTTGCTTTTTGGTGAGTAACGGTAATTTAGCCGTGAAGTGATGCAAAGATTCATAGCGCAGCCTAATTCCGGGTGAAATGGCACCTCCTAGGTATTGGTTTTGGTCGTTGATAAAGTCGTAAGTAATACAAGTCCCGGCATCGATCACCAATCTGTTTTGGTTGGGATATTGTAATACTGCACCCGAAGCCAAGATCATTCGGTCTAAACCCAGAGTTTCCGGAGTGCTGTATAAGTTTTGAAAAGGGAAACGGTCTTGTCGTGAAATTTCATAAATCTTCACTTTATCTTTAAAAGATTCAAAGGCATTTTTGTCTAGGCTTCCTACTGAAGAGAGCACCAAAACTTCAATTTTGGGATAAATAGCTAAAATAAAATTTATTTTTTCAACGATGTCTTTAGGTTCTGTATGGAACAGCTCCAAAATAGTATTGTGTTCAAAGACAGCGCTTTTAATTAAGGTATTTCCAACATCAACGACTAAAAGCATGGCGGTGTATTTTAGTAGGCTAAGGTAAGAATAGTTTTTTTTTATTATTTGTTTTGGATAAATTAAAAATCGTTCTATATTTGCACCCGCAACACAGAAGGCATCCCTCTATGTAAAGCAAAAATGGTATCTTAGCTCAGTTGGTAGAGCAATGGACTGAAAATCCATGTGTCCCTGGTTCGATTCCTGGAGATACCACCACAAAACCTCGATAAGCAATTATCGGGGTTTTTTGTTATATTTAACTATGCATTACTTGTACATCATTTATTCTCCCAAAGTCAATAAATTCTACGTTGGTGAAACGGATAACATAGCGTTAAGATTATTGAAGCATAACAATCATTCGTATGAAGGTTCTTTTACCAAGATTGCTGAAGATTGGGAAGTAGTTTTGTCGTTTGAGTGTAGTTCAAAAAGCCAATCTCTTTCACTTGAAAAATTCATCAAGAGGATGAAGAGTAAAATATTCATTCAAAAGATTATCGAGAATCCTAAAATTTTGGATGAAATTATATCAAAAAATAAATTGTAATCCATTTGTCCCTGGTTCCCCCGAAGCTTCGGGGCTAGAGATACCACTTTAAAACCCTGATAAGAAATTATCGGGGTTTTTTGTTTTTAGTTATTTTGTAAGTGAAAAATAACTGCAGCAATGCATTTAACACAAAAATAAGAGGTCAATTGTAAAATTTTCACTAAAATTGACCTCTTTAATCATTCATCATTACAATGAAATCGAATTCAGTTTTAATCCTATTGCTTTTATCTGCTTGGGTTACAGTAGCACAACAAAAAATAAGTGTAGAAGAAATTTATGGTGGCGCCTTCAGAGCCGAAAACATGGAGGAACTTTTCGCCATGAAAAACACCAATCAATATACAGTTTTGAATTTTGACAGAAGTACACGCAGCATGCAAATTGATTTACATGACTTCGCCACACTTCAAAAAGTAGCCACGATTATCGATACCAAAAAATTCCCAGAATTGGCCAACGGTATCGATAGTTTTGTTTTTAGTACTGACGAAAAGCAGTTGCTTTTGGCCAATAATACCAATCCGATTTTTCGTCATTCCTTTACAGCCGATTATTTCTTGTATAACTTAACCACTCAAAAGTTAACCAAGGTATTAGAGCAAGTTCAAGAGCCAACATTTTCGCCTGACGGATCTAAAATCGGTTTTGCTAAAGCCAACAATTTGTTCATTTTCGATATTGTTTCAGGAAAAACAACGCAAGTCACTTCAGACGGTAAGAAAAACAGCATCATTAACGGGATTACCGACTGGGTTTACGAGGAAGAATTTGCCTTTGTTCGCGCATATGACTGGAGTGCCGACAGCAAAAAAATGGCTTACATCCGTTTCGATGAAACAGCAGTGCCGGAATTTTCGATGAATATTTTCAAAAAAGACTTGTATCCTAAGGTAGAAACCTTCAAATACCCTAAAGCCGGAGAAAAAAACGCCTTGGTTTCTTTGCACATTTACGATGTGGCTTCAAATGCTGCTAAAACAGTCAATTTAAGTAATTATAACGACTTCTATATTGCCCGATTAAAATGGACCAACGACGTCAATGTGCTTTCAGCTCAAGTGTTAAACCGTCATCAAGACAATTTAGATTTGTTGTTTGTTGACGGCAATACCGCTGCTGCTAAAGTGGTTTTGAACGAAAAAGACAAAGCTTATGTAGATGTTACCGATAATTTGACATTCCTGAAAGACAACAGTTTTATTTGGACTTCTGAAAAAGACGGCTACAACCATATTTATTTGTACGATAAGACCGGAAAACTGAAAAATCAAATTACCAAAGGACCGTGGGAAGTTACCGCATACTATGGTTTTGACGAAAAAGCGAAAACGGTTTTCTATCAATCGGTGGAGCAAGGTTCTATCCTTCGAGATGTGTATCGCATTGATTTAGACGGCAAAAATAAAGTCAAGTTGTCTAATCAAGTCGGTACTAATAATGCGACTTTCAGTCCGAATTTCCAATACTTCATCAATTCGTATTCCAGTGTAAGTCAACCAACCATTCACACCTTAAATAGCGCTAAAGACGGTAAAGTAATCCAAACTATTATCGACAACAAAGCTTTGGCTGAAAAAGTTAAAAAATACGATTTGCCTACGAAGGAGTTTTTCGAGTTAACTACTGAAAAGGGACACAAACTAAACGCTTGGATGATCAAACCGAAAGATTTTGATGCTACTAAAAAATACCCGGTTTTTATGTATCAATACTCAGGTCCGGGTTCGCAACAAGTGGCCAATCAATGGTTGAATTCGAATGATTATTGGTTCATGATGTTATCACAACAAGGTTATATTGTAGCTTGTGTGGACGGAAGAGGAACCGGCTTTAAAGGTGCCGAATTTAAAAAATGCACTCAAAAAGAATTAGGGAAATACGAAGTGGAGGACCAAATCGATGCGGCTAAAGTCATTGGCAATTACCCTTATGTGGATAAAGCCAGAATCGGTATCTTTGGCTGGTCTTACGGCGGATTTATGAGCAGCAATTGTTTGTTTAAAGGTGCTGATGTTTTCAAAATGGCCATTGCGGTAGCTCCGGTGACGAACTGGCGTTTTTACGATAGCATTTATACCGAGAGATACATGCAAACGCCGCAAGAAAATGCTAGTGGTTACGACGATAATTCGCCTATCAATCACGTGAGTAAATTAAAAGGGAATTTCCTTTTGATTCACGGTACATCCGACGATAACGTACATGTGCAAAACACTATGCAAATGGTGGAAGCCTTAGTACAAGCTAATAAACAATTTGATTGGGCGATTTATCCCGACAAAAACCACGGGATTTACGGTGGCAAAACCCGAATCCAGTTGTACAACAAAATGACTAATTTTATCAAAGAGAATTTATAATCAACCAAATAAACTAAAACC
>JBIIXM010000113.1:0-5559 GCA_044338435.1 Flavobacterium sp.
CTTCCTGACGTAAAAACCGAAAGCAACGACAATGTGGCCTTGCCGCCTATGTTAGGCGAAAAATGGAAAAAAGAAGGCCGCTACGAAGAAGAAGTAGCCGAATTGGATGCTTTCTTCAAAAAAACCGGTTATCCTCGTGCGCCGAAATACTACATTATGAAATGGCTTTCGGATTATATTACGGATTACGGTATCGACGGTTACCGAGTAGATACTGCTAAACACACCACCGAAGATGTTTGGGCCGATTTTAAAAAAGTCTGTGACCAAGCTTTCGCTGATTTCAAAAAAAGCAACCCATCAAAAGCGTTAGACAATAATAGTTTCTTCACGGTTGGCGAAGTGTACGGCTACAATATCGGAGCGAAAAGACAATATGATTTCGGCGATAAAAAAGTAGATTATTTCGCCAATGGTTTTACGGGCTTAATCAATTTCGACTTTAGAAACGAAGCTAAAATGAATTATGAAGAGTTGTTCTCCAAGTATTCCAATATCTTGCAAAACGACTTAAAAGGCAATACCGTAATGAACTACACGACTTCGCACGACGACGGTTGGCCTTTCGACAAAAAAAGAGAAAGAATCTTCGAAGCCGGTATCAAATTGTTATTGGCTCCGGGAATTTCACAGGTTTACTATGGCGATGAAACAGCAAGACCATTGGAAATAGAAGGCACTCAAGGCGATGCTACTTTACGCTCGTTTATGAATTGGAATGATTTGCAAACCGACCGAATTAAAAACCAATTATTGATGCATTACCAGCTTTTAGGAACGTTTCGTAAAAACCATCCTGCGGTTGGCGCCGGCATTCATCAAATGATTTCGGCTTCGCCTTATGTTTTCAGCAGAAGTTACACCAACGGAAATTTCAGCGACCAAGTGGTGGTTGGTTTGGATTTGCCAAAAGGAAAAAAAGAAATCGCAGTCGGCGCTATTTTTGGCAACGGCATGCGAGTAAAAGACGCCTATTCCAACACAGAAGCCACCGTTGAAAACGGAAAAGTAACTTTGGATACTAATTTTACCTTAGTTTTGTTGGAGAAACTATAACCATGCTCAAAATTGGACATCGCGGTGCGAAAGGTCATTGCCCCGAAAACACCTTGGCGTCGTTCGAGAAAGCTATTGCATTAGGTGTTGATATGATTGAGTTGGATGTTTGGCTGAGTTCAGACAAGATTGCAATGGTCATTCACGATGAAACCATTAATCGGACAACTTCGAAAACAGGTTTGGTGACCGATTACAATGCCAAAGAATTACAATATTTAGGAATTCCAACTTTACGCGACGTATTCGAATTGGTAGATAATCGCTGCGAGGTTAATGTGGAACTCAAAACCTTTTCGGCTACACAAGCGGTTTTGAATTTGATAGCAAAAAATACTTTCGACCAAAGCAAAATCCTCATTTCCAGCTTTGATTGGAATGCTTTACAAGAAGTGCGTTTTCATGATAATGACATTAGAATTGGGGTTTTGACGGAAACCGATTTAGACTTGGCCATGGCTTTCGCCAAATTCATCAAAGCCGAAGCGATTCATCCTTATTATCATTTGCTAACTGCTGAAAATACTGAGAAAATCAAAGAAAAAGGATTTAAAGTTTTTCCTTGGACGATAAATGAACCCGAAGATATTACCTTTGTAAAATCATTGGAAGTAGACGGTATCATTACCGATTTTCCGGAAAGATTATGAACTCTAAATACGACATCATCATTGTAGGCGGCGGCGCAGCAGGTTTTTTTACAGCCATCAATATCGCTGAACAAAATTCGAAGCTGAAAATTGCCATACTCGAACGCGGCAAAAACGTATTGGAAAAAGTACGTATTTCCGGCGGCGGAAGATGTAATGTTACTCATGCTTGTTTTGTGCCGAATGAGTTGGTTAAATTTTACCCTCGAGGCGAAAAAGAATTGCGCGGTCCGTTTCACCAGTTTTGTTCCGGAGATACGATAGAATGGTTTGAAAAACGAGGTGTCGAATTGAAAATTGAAGACGATGGCCGAATGTTTCCCACTACGGATTCCTCACAAACCATCATCGACTGCTTTTTAGGCTTAACACAAAAATTAAAAATTGAGGTCTTAACCGGTCAAAGTGTACAATCGCTTTTTCATGGAGAAGATTATTGGAAAGTCGAAACCAATCACGAGACGTTTTCTTGTCGAAAATTGGTCATGACCACAGGCAGCAATCCTAAGATTTGGGAACTGCTGGCCACCATGAATCACACTATCATTCCACCGGTGCCTTCGTTATTTACCTTTAACATTAAAGATTTCCGTATCAAAGACTTGATGGGCGTTTCGGCTCTGGCTAATGTAAAAGTAAAAGGCACTACCCGAGGCAAAGCCGAACTGAGCGGAGCTAAACTCGAAGCTACAGGGCCGTTACTGATTACCCATTGGGGCATGAGCGGACCGGGAATTTTGAGACTTTCCGCTTGGGGTGCTCGAATTTTAGCGGAGAAAAACTACCAATTTGTATTGGAAGTCAATTGGCTTAACGACGTTACTTTTGACGAAGCAATGGAAACTTTAAAAGAACTCAAACAAGAACACGCGAAGAAAGTGGTAAGTAAAAAATCGCCTTTCGAGTTTCCGAATAGGCTATGGGAAAGTTTGGTTTTGGCTTCAGGCATTGGAAACGACACCAAATGGGCGGATTTGACTAAAAAGCAATTGACAGATTTGGCGAACCAACTCACCAACGGACAATTTCAGGTGAATGGCAAAAGTACTTTTAAAGAAGAATTCGTAACAGCAGGCGGTATCGATTTAAGAGAAGTCAACTTTAAAACGATGGAAAGCAAGGTGCATGAAAATTTATTTTTCGCAGGAGAAATTGTCAATATTGATGCTATTACGGGCGGATTTAATTTTCAGAATGCCTGGACAAGCGGATTTATTGTAGCCAATGCCATAACCAACTCATGAAAAAAACCATACTTTCATTCGTCTTATTCCTCTTGTTAGTTAGTTGTAGTACTTCAAAATCAAACGACTACCAACTCACTAAAAACTACTCGCCTGACAATCCGGAATTGTACAAAACCATTGTCAAACTCGACAGCGTATTCTTTGACGCTTACAATCATTGCGACAAGAGATTTGAAGCCTATGCCGATTTCTATGCTGAAGACATAGAATTTTACCATGACCAAGGCGGTTTATCCAATTCGAAAAAAGACATCCTCGAAGGCACTAAAAATTACATCTGTGGAAAAGTCACCAGAACGCTCGTTCCCGGGAGCATAGAAGTTTACCCGATCAAAGATTACGGCGCAGTTGAAATTGGATTACATTCCTTCAGCAACAACACCAATCCGACCGATGAACCCAAAAAAATCAGTCGGTTTACCATTTTTTGGAAAAAAACTGCCGAAGGTTGGAAGATTGCTAAAGTGGTGAGTTTACATTAATCGCTTTTATCGATTCAACCACCAAATACTGGCATTCAAAACGGTAGCAAAACTCACCCAACCCAAATATGGAAGTAGCAATAACCCTGCGGTTTTGTCAATTTTTTTGAATTGATTGTACGTTTCAAATATCATCAACCATAACAATACAATTTCAATCAAAGCCAACAGCGGGTTGTGCAAACCAAAAAACAGGTATGACCAAAGCGCATTTAAACCCAATTGGATAATAAAAAATTGAAAGGCATTTTTTACAGCCGGTTCGTCGGTTTCAATTCGGTTCCAAATCATACCGCCGGCTACACCCATCAAAATGTACAATACGGTCCAAACCGGAGCAAAAATCCAATTTGGCGGATTAAAAACAGGCTTAACCAATGTTGGATACCAAGTGGTAATACTCTCTCGAGTTACCATCCCCGACAAATAGCCTATGGTTAAACAAGTAAAAACCACTAAGACAATTCTTAATCCTCTTTGCATAATTTTTGTTTAAATTTTTGCCAAATATACTAAACAAATATACATCCGTATCTTAAAAAAATTATCTTTGCTCAAAATCATTAACTGTATGTTATCCGAAAAGGATTTTATAGCCAATTCAATTACTGTTACCATAGATAACGGAAGCTTTCAATGGAGCGCTCCAAGTAACATCGCCTTAGTTAAATATTGGGGTAAAAGAGAAGAAGTCATTGGTACTAACAAATTGCCATCTGAACAAATCCCGGCCAATCCATCGTTGAGTTTTACGTTGAACCATTGTAAAACCATCACAAAACTGACTTTTGCTAAAAAGCACTTCGACAAGCTCAGTGTGACGAATAATGAGTTCTCATTCGACTTGCTTTTTGAAGGCCAACCCAAAGAAGAGTTCAAGCCAAAAATCCAAAAATTCCTAGAGCGAATTGCCCTATATTGCCCGTATTTAAAAGACTATCATTTTACCATAGATACCCAAAACACCTTTCCGCACAGCTCCGGAATTGCTTCCTCAGCGTCGGGCATGGCCGCTTTAGCCATGACTATCATGTCGCTTGAAAAAGCATTGCATCCCGAAATGGCGGAAGATTTCTTTTACCAAAAAGCCTCTTTTTTAGCCCGATTGGGTTCGGGTAGCGCTTGCCGAAGTGTTAAAGGCAGCGTAGTGGTTTGGGGAAATAACACATCCATTAACGGCAGTTCTGATTTGTTCGGAGTGGCATTTCCTGGTAAAATTCATGCCAATTTTAAAAACTACCAAGACACTATTTTATTAGTAGATAAAGGAGAAAAAGTGGTCTCAAGTACTGTAGGCCACAACTTAATGCACAACCATCCGTTTGCCGAACAGCGCTTTGAACAAGCACACCAAAATTTATTAAAACTGAAAAAGGTGCTGGAAAACGGCGATTTACAACAATTCATCCAAATCGTAGAAAGTGAAGCTTTGACCTTACATGCGATGATGATGACTTCACTACCCTATTTCATCTTGATGAAGCCCAACACTTTGGAAATCATCAACAAGATTTGGAAATTCAGAAACGAAACCCAAACACCGGTTTGTTTTACCTTAGATGCAGGAGCAAACGTACACGTTTTATATCCCGAAAACGTTAGCGAAACCGTTTTGCAATTTATTCAGGCCGAATTAGTTGGCTATTGTCAAAATGGTAACTATATTTGTGATCAAATTGGCCAAGGCGCCATAAACCTTAGTGTATAGAACTATGAAAGGACCATTGTTTTACTCAAAAATTCTGCTCTTCGGAGAATACGGAATCATCAAAGATTCTAAAGGTTTATCTATACCTTACAATTTTTACAACGGCGCTTTAAAAGTAGATGAAAATCCTACTCAAGAAGCCCAAAAATCAAACGCCAGCTTAAGTCGTTTCGCTGATTATCTAACCCAATTACAGCAAGACCAACCTGAATTGGTCACGTTCAACATCGAAGCTTTAAAAGCAGATGTAGCTCGAGGTATGTATTTCGACTCCAGCATACCACAAGGATACGGTGTAGGCAGCAGCGGTGCTTTGGTAGCGGCGATTTACGACAAGTACGCTAACGATAAAATCACGGTTTTAGAGAATTTAACCCGTGAAAAATTATTGCAGTTAAAAACCATCTTTGGCCAAA
>JBIIXM010000114.1:0-5550 GCA_044338435.1 Flavobacterium sp.
CAGTTTTGCCCAAGAAGAATTGCGTATGATGGAAACCGAACAGTTGTTGTTGCGCCAAAAAACACAGTTGTTTCAACTCATGAATGTGAACGATGTGGCTGTAGCCGAAGTGATATTGGAAAATGCTATACCGGCTGATAGCGACGCAGTAAACCAATCGATTTCAAACCCTAAAATTAAATTTGCCGAACTCAATTACCAAAGCATTCGCAAAGATACTCAGTTGGAAAGGGCCAATAATTTACCAACGCTGACCACCTATTACGGTTTTTCGACTTTCTATTACAAACCACTGAACCAACCCAATGCAGTGGTAGCCGATTTTAACCAACAAATCAGCGATAACAAGAATCACCAATTGGGTATTCAACTCAATGTGCCTGTTTTTAATGGTTTCCGAAACAACAAAAGAATCTCAGCTGCCAAAATAGAATCTGAGAAATCCCAATACGCTATAGCACAGGAAAAGTTGAAAGTGGATAACCAAATTGTCCTCGAAAATCAAAACCGCAATAATTACCAAAAATTATTTGCCAAACTCCAAGAAACCAAAACCTACGCTGAAGCTTCTTTTCGTACTTCGCAAGCTAAATTTTCTTCCGGAGTGATTGATGCCATCGTGTTTTCAAGTGTTAAAAATCAGTGGTTGAATGCCGAATACGATTTGCTTAAAAACAAGTTGCAACAACACTATGTGGCTTTAAAAATCAGCTTGCTCAACGGAAACACTTTCTAATGATTTTTAGCCTATTATTGTATCAATATTTTCAATTCATTAACGATTGTTTCCAAACATTTCGTATTATCTTTGCAATCTAAATTCAGTTTAAATAAAAGAAACTGAAAGATTTAAATTGTAATACAAAATGAAACTGGATAGAAAAGAAATTTTGGCTGCTTTGGAAACCATTACCATTGCAGGCGAAGGCAAAAATATGGTCGAAAGCGGTGCCGTAAAAAACGTGCTGACTTTCGGTAACGAAGTGGTAGTCGATTTAGTAATCGCCACTCCGGCCATGCATATCAAGAAGCGTGCAGAAGACGATATCAAAAAACTCATCCACGATAAATTTTCACCCGAAGCTGTGGTGAAAGTGAACATCAAAGTGGAAACGCCAGAGCAAAATCCCAACCAAATCAAAGGCAAACCCATTCCCGGTATCAGCAATATTATCGCTGTTGCTTCCGGTAAAGGCGGCGTTGGGAAATCAACTGTAACAGCCAATTTAGCGGTGTCTTTAGCCAAAATGGGCTTTAAAGTCGGCGTGCTAGATGCCGATATTTACGGACCAAGTATGCCCATCATGTTCGATGTGGAAAACGAAAAACCACTTTCTATTGAAGTCGACGGCAAATCCAAAATGAAACCTGTCGAAAGCTATGAAATCAAATTGCTTTCCATCGGATTCTTCACTTCACCCAGTCAGGCTGTAATTTGGCGTGGCCCAATGGCAGCTAAAGCCTTGAACCAAATGATATTCGATGCCGCTTGGGGCGAACTCGATTTTATGTTAATCGATTTACCACCTGGAACCGGTGACATTCACTTGTCCATCATGCAATCGTTGCCTATCACAGGCGCTGTAGTGGTAAGTACACCGCAAGCCGTAGCGTTAGCCGATGCTAAAAAAGGGGTTTCCATGTTCTTGTCCGACAGCATCAACGTTCCGGTATTGGGTATCATTGAAAACATGGCCTATTTTACGCCGGAAGAATTGCCAAATAACAAATATTACATCTTCGGTAAAGAAGGCGCGAAAGACTTGGCAGCCGATTTAAACGTGCCGTTCTTAGGCGAAGTGCCATTGGTACAAAGCATCCGCGAAGCCGGAGATTACGGTCGCCCTGCAGCCTTACAAACCGCTTCGGTCATCGAAAATGTATTCGAAGCAATCACCCGTAATGTAGTGCAGGAAACGGTAAACAGAAACGAAAGTTTACCGCCGACTGAAGCGATTAAAATCACCACTATGGCCGGTTGTTCGGCTGTGAAAAAATAGACCGGTTAGACTTCTTAGATTTTTAGACTACTTAGAAAATGAAGTATTTTAAAATCTAAAATGTCTAATAATCTAACCATCTAAAATGTCTGAATTATGACTAACGAAGAATTAATTGTCAATATCGAAAAAGCACTAGACGAAATCAGACCGTTTCTGAATTCTGATGGCGGCGATATCAGCTTGGTTTCTGTAGAAGACCAAAAACACGTTAAAGTACGTCTTCAAGGCGCTTGTACTTCTTGCAGTTTGAGCGTGAGCACCATGAAAGCCGGAGTGGAAACCACCATCAAAAAGTACGCGCCACAAATCGAAACTGTAGAAAACGTAGTTTAGTCATTTTGTCCTAATGTCTACACTAAGCACAGTCGAAGTGTAGGGCGTTACCCTGCGGGTCGGGCTATTCGTTGCAATCTTTTCGGGATTGATAATCCCAAAAAGGATTTCCACTACTATCCCTAACGCGAATGTAGCTTGGTATGACAAAAATCATAAAATAAAAGTTCAGGTTTAAAGACCTTAGCGCCTTTGAATCACAGAACCTCAGAATCTCAAAGCATGATAGAAACAGATATACTAATCATCGGAGCCGGACCAACAGGTTTATTCGCTGTTTTTGAAGCCGGTTTGTTAAAATTAAAATGCCACATTATCGACGCTTTGCCGCAACCCGGCGGGCAGTTGGCCGAATTGTATCCCAAAAAACCCATTTACGATATTCCCGGTTATCCCGAAGTGTTGGCGGGCGATTTGGTGAACAATTTAATGGAGCAAATCAAACAGTTTCAACCCGGATTTACCTTAGCGGAAACCGCGGAAACCATCGATAAAATAGAGGACGGAACGTTTATAGTTACCACTAATAAAGGAACAAAGCACCATGCCAAGGCCGTTGCTATAGCAGGCGGATTGGGTACTTTCGAACCAAGAAAACCGGAGATTGAAAACATCAGTTTCTACGAAGAAAAGGGTGTAGAATACTTTGTAAAAGATCCGGAATTGTTCCGCGATAAGAAAATTGTAATTGCCGGCGGCGGTGATTCTGCCTTAGATTGGAGTATCTTCCTAGCCGATGTGGCTTCAGAGGTTACCTTAATCCACCGCAGAAATGAATTCCGAGGCGCTTTGGATTCAGTTGAGAAATTACAAGAATATAAAAAGTTAGGCTTGGTGAATTTGGTAACACCGGCTGAGGTAGTTCGCTTACACGGTGATGACCATTTAACTGCCATTACCATCAATTCCGATGGCCAAGAGCAAACTCTCGAAACTGATTATTTTATTCCGCTTTTCGGGTTAACGCCAAAATTAGGAGCTATCGCCAATTGGGGATTGGAAATTGAGAAGAACGCGATTAAGGTCAACAATGCACTCGACTACCAAACGAACATCGACGGTATTTATGCCATAGGCGACGTTAATATTTATCCTGGTAAATTGAAGCTTATTTTGTGTGGTTTCCACGAAGCTACCTTAATGTGCCAAAGCGTTTATAATCGCTTAAATCCTGGCAAACGTTACGTGCTAAAATACACTACAGTTTCCGGCGTTGACGGATTTGACGGAACGCGAAAAGAAGCGGAAAAAGCAGTAGTAAAATCAATAGACTAATGGCTCAAGATATAACCATTACAATCACGGATCGCGACGGCGTTACTCATGAAGTACAAGCGCCAACCGACATGAATATGAATATCATGGAGTTGGTTCGTTCCTACGAATTGGCTCCTGAAGGTACTATCGGCATTTGCGGAGGTATGGCCATGTGTGCTTCTTGCCAGTGTTATGTGTTGAATGAGGTGCCGTTGCCGGAAAAAAATCCGGACGAAGAAGCCATGTTGTGGGAAGCCTTCAATGTCAAAGATAACAGTCGTTTAGGTTGTCAGCTACACATCACAGAGGACATGGACGGACTGGAAATTGAATTGGCTCCTGAGAGTTAGAAAAATAAAAAAGGCGAGAACTAAAATTCTCGCCTTTTTTTATGCATTTAATTGTTCGTTATTCTTTAATAAATTGTACTGTTTTAGTAGCTTTATCTTTGGTGATTTTCACAAAATAAACACCTTGAGCAAACGATTCGGTGTTGATGGTTAAATCAGCTTCTGTCGAAACCTTTACTTGTTTAACCAATTGGCCTAAAGTATTGTAAACTGCGAATGAATCCGGTAACTCATCGTTGATAGAGATAGACACAAAATCGGAAGCTGGGTTTGGATACAATTTCACTTCATACATCCAACCGAATTCTGAAGTGCCCAACGCTTGACAACCCAAAGAAGAGGCTAAAGTATTTCTTCTTGGTGAATTTTGCATCACGGCCAATATTCTTGCTTTTTGGTTTAAAGTAAAGATGTTCATACAAGCATCATTGGTATAATCCATGTAGTTTTCAACCATATCTACACCGGCTGCTGACGGACAAGAATCGTAAGTTGTTGAACAATCATAGTTTTCCCAACCTGCAGCAGGAGTGTCTGCACAGTAGTCAGTGTTGTTGGTGCAATTTATAATCCCAGCAGCCTGAGAACCACCATCTCCCCAAATATGTCTCAAACCAAAACAATGTCCTATTTCGTGAGTAGCGGTTCTTCCTAAATTATAATCTGTGAAATAAGTGCCTGGGGCTATATCAGCAGAACCAAAGCAGCGGTAATCGATGATTACACCATCTGTATTAGCTGCTCCGCCATTGGTGTTTAATCCGCTTAAACCTGAATTGCTTGGGAATTGCGCATAGCCTAAAACACCGTCCAAATCACCACCAAACTGACATACCCAAATATTGAAATATTGAGTAGGATCCCATTGGGTTTGTGGTTTTAAAGTTGTTTCAACATTGGTTTCGTTCCAAGTTGTATTGCCTAAGTTTACACGGTTTATACCGTTAGTAGCAGCACCGTTCGGATCTCTTTGGGCCAAACAGAACTCGATTTCCACATCGGCGCCAACGGCATTGGTATTGTATCCCGGGGTATCCAGCATTCTTCTGAAATCTTGATTCAACACCGTAATTTGAGATAATACTCTTGCGTTAGAGATATTTCTACCGGTTCCAACATTTTGTCCACTGTGAATCACGTGAACTACTACAGGAATAGTGATTACCACATTAGGTGTTCTGCCGGTTGTTAATCTTTCCTGAATTTCGGCTACTTTGGGAGCAATCCATTGCTCGAAGGCTTCGGTATTGGCTCTTTCAGGATTGTTAACTCTTAAAAAGTGTTCGTACTCATCCGAAACACATCTTACAGATCCATTTGCAGTATTAATGCTTTGTAGTGGCGAACCGAAAACAGTTCTGTTAGTCGTGTTTTGGTTTTGGGCAAAAAGCACAGTACTGAAGAGTAAAAGCGTAAAATTTTTTAACATATTTTCAGGGGTTATTGAGTGTAAAATAAAAATTAAGTCGGCTAAAATAGGCATAAAAAAAATATCTTTTAAAAAAATGAGGAGAACTATGTCTTTTTTAAGGATAATTTTTTAAGAAAACGGTAGTTCATCTTACTAATTCAAAAGCTGTTTGTTGACTTCTTCTTTATAGGTATCT
>JBIIXM010000115.1:0-5441 GCA_044338435.1 Flavobacterium sp.
TCCGAAACATCTTTGACAATTGTCAATGAAGTAAAAGAACCGTTATACATTGACGTATTTTTGGAAGGCGAATTTCCGGGTGAATTCAAAAAACTGCAAACGGAAACCCAACAATTATTGGAAGAATTCAAAGCGCAAAACTCGAATGTTATTTTCCAATTTGTAAACCCTTTAGAAGAGGAAGAACAACGTGAAAATACCATTCAATCTTTCTTAGAGCGCGGTTTAACTCCTGTTAATGTGACCGTAAACGACAAAGGACAGCAAACTCAGGAAGTGGTTTTCCCTTGGGCTGTGGCTACTTGCGGTGATCGCTCGGTCAAAGTACCTTTGTTGAAAAACATGATGGGCGCTTCTACAGCCGAAAAAGTAGTGAGTTCAGTACAACACCTGGAGTACGCTTTTGCCAACGCTATCAATACGGTGGCGAAAGAGAAACAAAAGAAAGTGATTATCCTGAACGGAAACGGCGAACTGGAAGATCGTTATATAGCCGACTTCATCAAATCGGTTAGAGAAAATTATTTTATTGCGCCTTTCACCTTAGATTCGGTTCCAACCAATCCGACCGGAACTTTGGAGCATATCAAAAAATACGATTTGGCCGTTATTGCCAAACCTACCGAAGCTTTTAGTGATGCCGAAAAACAAGTACTCGATCAATTTATCATGAATGGCGGTAAGACGCTATGGCTGGTAGATCAAGTGGCCATGGAAATGGACAGTTTATACAACGAAACCGGCGCCAACCTAGCCTTTCCGAGAGATTTAGGCTTGAATGATATGTTCTTCAAATACGGGATTCGCATGAAGCCGGACTTGATCTTCGATTTGCAAAACACACCCATAGCTTTGGCCACTGGCGAGCAAGGAAGTGCCACACAATACACACAATATCCTTGGTTTTATGCACCCCTGATTTATCCAACCAGCAAAAACCCGATTGTTACTAACTTGGACGGCATTAAATTTGATTTTGCCGGTCCGATTGAGCTTTTGGGCAACGATATCAAAAAAACTGTTTTATTACAATCTTCTCAAGTATCACGCTTGGTTGGAACGCCCACAGAAATAAATTTAAACATCGTTTCATTGCGCCCGGAACAAAAAGAATTCCAAGGCAAAGGCAATTATCCGGTAGCGGTTTTATTGGAAGGCAATTTTCATTCGATGTACGAAAACCGCATTTTACCATTTAAAGAGGCAAACTTCAAAAAAACAGGCAAAACCAATAAAATGATAATCGTTTCCGATGGCGATATCATCAAAAACCAATTTGACAAAAACGGAGTACCATTGGAATTGGGTTTTGACAAATGGACGAATAATTTATATGCCAACAAAGAGTTCATGATGAACTGCGTGAATTATTTGATGGACGACAGCGGACTTATTAACATTAGAAGTAAAGAAGTAAATTTACCGATGTTAGACAAACAGAAAGTCTACGACAATTACACCAATTCACAAATCGTAACTGTAGCAATGCCAATAATAATCTTATTGTTATTCGGCATTGCCTTTACCCTTTTGCGCAAGCGAAAATACAGCCGCTAATGTTAATAAAAAACTTTTTGAAATCTGTTAGTTTAAGATATATTTGTAAAAAATAAAACAAAATGAAATTCATTGTATCGAGTTCATATTTATTGAAACAATTGCAAGTGTTGGGAAGTGTCATCAACAGTAGCAATACCTTGCCTATTTTAGATAATTTCCTATTCGAATTAGATAATAAATCGTTAACTGTTTCGGCTTCTGATTTAGAGACTACCATGTCGGCTACTTTAGAAATCGATTCAACCAGCAAAGGCAGCGTTGCAGTTCCGGCGAAATTGTTGTTAGATATTCTAAAAACTTTTCCCGAGCAACCGTTAACTTTTACCGTAGAAGAAAACAGCACTATCGAAATCAGTTCTAATTCCGGTAAATATGCCATTGCTTACGCTCCGGGAGAAGAATTCCCTAAAGCTGTAAGTTTAGACAATCCGTCTTCTACTTTAGTCCCTGCCGATGTATTGGCAACCGCCATCAGTAAAACCATCTTCGCAGCCGGAAACGACGATTTACGTCCGGTAATGAGTGGTGTGTTTTTCCAATTTTCACCGGAAGGCTTAATTTTCGTAGCTACTGATGCGCACAAATTAGTAAAATATGCTCGTACCGATGTAAAAGCGTCTCAAGTGGCCGATTTTATCATGCCAAAGAAACCTTTAAACATTTTGAAAAATATTTTAGGCGCTTCCGAATCCGAAGTGACTATTGAATACAACGACTCTAACGCTACGTTTTCATTCGACAGCTATGTATTAACTTGTCGTTTAATTGATGGAAAATATCCTAACTACGAAGCGGTAATTCCAAAAGAAAATCCAAATAAATTAATGATTAACCGAGTGCTTTTACTGAACTCTGTTCGTCGTGTTGCGATTTTCTCCAACAAAACTACACACCAAATTCGTTTGAAAATTGCCGGTGCCGAATTGAACATTTCTGCAGAAGATATCGATTATTCGAACAAAGCGGAAGAGCGTTTGACTTGTGATTACCAAGGTGATGACATGCAAATTGGATTCAACTCTCGTTTCTTATCGGAAATGTTAACCAACTTACAGTCGGACGAAATCATGTTGGAAATGTCGATGCCGAACCGTGCCGGAATTTTAACTCCAATCGATGGTTTGGATGAAGGCGAAACCGTAACCATGTTGGTCATGCCGGTGATGTTGAACAACTAAAACACACTAACCTTATATACCGAAAAGCGTCTCCTTAAAAAGAGACGCTTTTTTTATTCGTGGAAAGCCAAAATCGGGGTTTTCAAATGATAGGATAAATGTTGTGTGGTGGTGGTTGTGAATAACTCCACAAAGAAATTGCGCTTGTAAGTTAACATCGCCAACATGTCTACTTCTTGACTAATCAAAAAGTCTTCTATGGTTTCTTTTACGTCTTCATTCGGAATAACGAAGAACTGTAGATTGGTTTCGTCTTCAAAATGGGATTGCCAACGACGAATGGTCTCATCAGTCACATCGGAATTCGGCGTTTTCACATATAAACATTTGACCTTCGCATGGAATCTTTTGGCAAAAAACAACACTTTGATTAACGCTTCTATGTCTTTTTTACGGAATCGTGTAGTAAACGCTATGGTATCAATTTTTTGAAATTGAGCACCGGCAGGAACACTTAACACCGGCACAGAAACTCCGGCAATAACTGAACCTGTGTTGGTCCCGATTACACTGTCCCACCAACCTTCGGCACCATGAGTTCCCATAACCACCATATCAATATTTTCCTGAGCAATTACTTTTTTGATATTCAACAACAAATCGCCGTCCATCAGAATATGACTCATCGGAATATGATTTAGGTTGCGCTCTTCTGCTATGGTGTGCAACTTGGGCATTTTCTGCTTGAAATGCTCAAAATTGGCCAGTTCAATACTATTATAAATGGTTGCATAATTAATCGGCATCGCCTGGCTGTCGACAATCGGGAGTTCAAAAGTATGCAACAACACCAACTCGGCTTTCAATCGCTTGGCCATTTCCAAAGCATAAACAAAAGCATTATCCGAAGTTTCGGAAAAGTCTATGGGAACAAGTATTTTTTTCATACCTAAGGTTTTAATTTTCTCAAAGCTACAATGGAATTCGATGGTTTTAAATGACAAATATCATTCGGCCATCTATTTAACCTAAAGAAAATATACTTGATAAGTTTTCTTAACTTTGCCGAAAATATACAAAGATGATTTCTCAGGAAACTATAGTGGCTTTAGCTTCTCCATCGGGCGCCGGTGCCATTGCTATAATACGAATATCAGGTAAAAACGCCATCAGCATCACCGAGCAAGTATTCCAATCGGTTTCCGGAAAAAGTATCAGCCAACAAAAAACGCATACCATTCATTTAGGACATATCGTCGATGAAGGAAAAGTGTACGACCAAGTTTTGCTGTCTATCTTTAAAAATCCACATTCGTATACCGGTGAAGATGTGATTGAAATTTCCTGTCACGGTTCGACTTTCATTCAACAACAAATCATCCAACTATTGTTGCGTAAAGGTTGTAAAATGGCGCAAGCCGGTGAATTCACTTTAAGAGCTTTTTTAAACGGGAAACTCGATTTGTCGCAAGCGGAAGCGGTAGCCGATTTGATTGCTTCTGATAACGAAGCCAGTCACCAAATTGCCATGCAGCAAATGCGCGGTGGATTTAGTAACGAAATAGCCAAACTGAGAGCCGAGCTTTTGAATTTTGCCTCATTGATAGAACTCGAATTGGACTTTGCAGAAGAAGACGTAGAGTTTGCCGACAGAACGCAATTCAAAGAGTTACTGAACCGAATTGAATTTGTACTGAAACGATTAATCGATTCATTTGCGGTTGGAAATGTGATTAAAAACGGCATTCCGGTAGCCATTGTAGGCGAACCTAATGTGGGAAAATCAACTTTACTGAATGCCTTATTAAACGAAGAACGCGCCATTGTATCTGACATAGCCGGAACAACTCGCGATACCATAGAAGATGAATTGGTTATTAACGGCATCGGTTTCCGATTCATTGATACCGCCGGGATTCGCGATACAAAAGACGTGGTAGAAAGCATCGGTATCAAAAAAACCTTTGAGAAAATAGAGCAAGCACAAGTGGTGATTTATTTGTTTGATAGTTTAAAATTTCAAGTTTCGGGTTCAGAATACATCGCTGAAATAGAAAAAGTAAAAAACAAATATCCTTTAAAATCTATTGTAATCGTTATTAATAAAGTGGATTTGATTTCTCAAGATCAAGTTTCCAGCATGAGTCAAAAATTGGAAACTTTAAACTTGAAACCCATTCTAATGAGTGCCAAAGAAAAGCAGGGCATTGACGAACTTAAAAATTTACTTTTATCGTTTGTCAACACCGGAGCGTTGCGCAACAATGAAACCATAGTAACTAACACGCGCCATTACGATTCGTTACTCAAAGCCTTGGAAGAAATTCAGAAAGTCACTTTTGGTTTGAACAGCGGGCTTTCCTCCGACTTAATGGCCATCGACATCAAACAAGCGTTATACTATTTTGGTGAAATAACCGGTGAAGTAACGAATGATGAATTGTTAGGAAATATTTTCGCTAATTTCTGCATTGGGAAATAATTGAAAGAAATTCTTTCTTTAAACTATTTTTTCCTTAAATTTAGCTATCTCTAACCCTAACCCTTCTTTATGAATTTCAAAGAACTATTGAAAAGAGTTTCGCATTGGGTTTTTACGAGACCCAAAACAACCGGCTTCATAAGTTTTTTAATGATGCTTCTTCTGTTGGGTTTCTTGGTGAAAATGAGATACGAAATGGTAAAAGAGAACGAACGCCGGGAAATGAGTAATGTTCTTGGTGTTGTTCGACAAAACTTTGAACAGGTCTTAAAAAGCAGCTA